>NZ_CP058649.1:5936395-6246860 GCF_018141445.1 Vallitalea pronyensis
CATTAAGATAGGTACACCTGTCTGTTCAAGGGCTGTAATGGCACCATTTTCATCAATAAATATAGGCATAGACAGGATGACCCCGTCAAATTCTCCTTTGTGTTCTTCCAACCATTTGGCATAGATTCTGCCTTCATCCCTTGTTTCTACGGCACCATATTGGGTTGCACTTTCATCTATCATCAAATAGTTGCAACCTGCTTTTGATACCGCTTCAGCCACTTCCCGTCTTGCATCAAGAATTAGTTCTTCAGGCATAAAGCCCCTGTTTCCAAAAAATAATGCGAATGTCGTCTTCATTGTTGTCCTCCTTAACTGTTGACATGTATTATTTACTTCTATATGTTTTTGATTGCTGGGTATATCTTTTTGTACTTTTCATATAAATCATCATATAGAGCACTCATTCCTTCATTGGGGTAATATGTTTTATGCAATGTGACAAAGATTGATTCCGCTTCTTCTATGGAGTTAAACATCCCACATGCAATCCCAGCCAACATGACACAGCCTAAGGTGCCTGATTGAGCTGCACCTAACGATGTGACTGGTTTTTTTAAGATATCTGCTTTCATCTGAAGCCAGATTTCTGACGTTGCGCCACCACCTGTAGCTCTAATACAATCAACGTGTACTCCCGCCTGGGATAGCCGTTCCAAATTCAGCCGCATTTCATATGTCACACCTTCCATTAGACCTTTGTAAAGATCCTCTTTTGTTGTATCCAGGGTTAACCCTAGGATAGTACCTTTTGCTTCCATATCCATATAAGGCGTACCTGCACCTGCAAAATAAGGTAAAATCAAGAGACCTGTTGGTTTGGTATTATCCACTTGTGCATTAAAGTAATCATAGTCACTTTGATCCTCTTTTTTGTTTGCTTTGGCTTCTAGGGCACCTATTTTTTCTCTGTACCACTTCAACAATGCGCCACCTGTAAACGAAAACGCATACGTGACATGTAAATCATGAAGGAAAGGCATTCTTGCAAAGTTCCCTCTGTGTAATAACCTTTCATCCACATCACGGTTATGATAAATACTGGTCATGCATTCAACCGTACCTGTACCATCAACAACCATGCCTTCTTTGTAGACACCTGTTCCAATAGCCGCGGCAATTTGGTCATGACACCCTGACACGATAAGCGTTTTTTCATTAATGCCTAACGCCTTTGCCAATGGTGTCTTAATGGGTCCAGCAGTTGTACCAATAGGAACAACCTTAGGTAACATTGACTTGTCAATACCTGCAAACGATAAGATAGCCTCATCCCACATCAAAGTATGTACATTAAAGGCCATCGTTCTTGCTGCCAGAGAATGATCAATCTGAAAAATGCCGCTTAACTTATAGACAATGTAATCTTCAAAAAGACAGATTCTCTTACATTTTTCAAAGACCTTGGGTTGATTGTTTTTAAGCCACATGAGTTTAACGATGGTGTACATGATATCTGGACATAAACCTGTAATTTTGTTCAGATACTCTGTTCCAAAATGATGGATAAGATGTTGGCATTCTTCTCTTCCATTTGGATCGGAAAACAACAGTGAATCCCATACGGGCTCATGATTTATGTCCAATAGAACTGCCGCTTCACCAAAAGATGTTACACCAATTCCTTTTAAATCGGTTACATGCTTAACAGCATCACCTATCACCTCCTGAACCTTTTCCCATACAACAGATGGGCTTATTTTATGCATTTCAGGGGATATGTCTGACTTATACGCTTCATATGATTCACTTATTAACTGACCTTTATCATTGTAAATGGTACATTTACAACCTGTTGTTCCAATGTCGATACCAGCAACTGTCATCCTATCTATCCTCGCTCTCTTTTTCTCAATAGTGCATCTCTATACTATTGACAATACAACAAATCCCTGTATACTTATAGATAAGTTTGTTCTAATAATAGTAATTTTGTCCGGAGTGGTGATGGTATGAATCTATTATTCAATATTAACGATCTCAAAAACCTGTTGGTGGATTATTACAACCTCACAAAAATGCGTATTGCCATCTTTGATGATGGTTTTCACGAAATTGCTTCTTATCCTGATCGTTTATCCACTTATTGTCGTATCATTCGTAACGACGTTGCCATGCATAAGAAATGTACGCTATGTGACTACAACGCATTCATTCAATGCAAACAACAGAAGTCTCTCCATATTTATGCCTGTCACGCTGGTTTAACAGAGGCTATCGTACCCATCTTTGCAGACCAAACCATTATTGGATATATCATGTTAGGTCAAGTATTGACCACTAAGGATAGACATGCATTATGGCATGAAATCTCAGAGTCCATGAAGGCGCATGATGTGGATCTCACGGCTTTAAAAATTGCCTTTGACAACAAAAGAAATGTGCATCAAAATGTGATTAATTCTTCCGCTCATATGATGAAAATCTGTGCCAGCTATCTCTACTCCAGCCATAAATTGGTACTAAAAAAAGACTCTCTCCCACAAAAAATCGATGTTTTTATTGGAGAAAATCTTAGGAACGACTTGTCTGTGCCCCTTATCTGCAATCAGTTTCAAATCGGTAAAACAAAGCTTTATGACATTGCTAATCAAAGTTATGGTATGGGTATTGCTAAACATATTACACAGATTCGTTTGCAAAGAGCCAAAGAATACCTTATGGATACGGATCTTCCAATATACGAAATTGCAGACTTGGTGGGGATCTATGACTATAATTATTTTACAAAGGTATTCAAAAAAGAAACAGGCGTTACCCCCAAAGATTTTAGAAAGGGCAACACACTTCCTGTTTGAATGAGCATACGCCTAGAGTAATCAACTAATTTTATTGCTTTCTTATATACACATAGTAGGCCCCTATGTAGGTTAAGTCTTCATTAATAAATCGCGTTCGCATGTTATAATCACCTTTCTCAAGATGCATGATAAATACAACGCTTTTATCTTCCAATGAAACATCACGTTCCTGACGCTGTCCACAGACATCAACAAGTGCTTTAACCACCTTATAAGCTCTGCCTTCTGGCTTATCCTCTTTCCTATCCGTTCCACTTTCTCCCTTACATGATGCACAGATTGATAATTGAGATTCTCTCGGCCAACGTCGGAGTTCAATGGCATATTCTCCAGAATCCACAACACGTATGGCCCAAAAACCTGTACCATCAATACCTTCTCGTGTATGGCGTTGTGAAAAGCACATGGCGACGCAATCGTGCCACCCGTGACATGTTAACTTTGTCTCTTCTTCTTTCCTAATGTACATGGGGCTGTATATCATAGCATCATCCACCCTTGCATCATACCAATCTTCATAATACAAGGTGAGTTCGTTAGCTAATATTACGTTATCTTTATAAATATCATACCTTTCAGAAGGGTCTTTTTCAATATCATAGATTTCCGGTTCTATGGTTGCAGGTGAACCAAAATTTCCTGTAGCAAAAGGATTACTTTCAAGGGTTAATGGTCTAACAAGTCTTGTTGTATCGCGTAATACCGTATAGTCTTTATACTTTTGAGGCATATCCCGCTGCATATTATGAATAACTAACGTACGTCCTTGATTAAGATGGGTTTCACCTCTGGATAATGCCCCATACATACTGATACCATCTAACTGGTCATATGCATCCAGCTTAGGTAAGTGACATAAGTCAATATACGTGGTTAATAAGTCAAAATGCGTTGTTAAGCCATAGACTTGTCGCGATTTTCCAAGAACATTGCCCGGCGTAGTTATAAAACACGCATTTCTATGAGCCCCTTCATAAGTTGAACCTTTTTTCCCACGCATGTTTGCGTTATAACCATCTAAGAGATGCCCTTCTTGATCAATACTGCATCCTGTGGCTGTGCCATTATCGCCAAAGAATGTGATAATGGTGTTATCATAGACTTTTCGTTCTTTTAGATATGCCACCAATCGACCTATATTCTCATCAATGGATTCAATCATTCCAAAGAATTTTGCTCTTTTTTCAGGTACACCAGCCTGTATATACTTATCATAATATGCTGGATCAACATTAAATGGCCCGTGAGGAGCATTGGTTGGTATATAGCAAAAAAATGGTTGATCTGCATGAATAGCATCATCCATAAAAGTCATGGCAGAGCTAAACCAATTGTCGGTACAGTAACCTTGAAATTTTGTGGGTACACCATTGACTAAATAAGTATCATCATAATAATCGTTGTTCCAATAATCCGGTATTTCACCAATAACACCACCGCCAAATGAGTGAGCCACATCAAAACCACGTTGGTGTGGGTGATAGGGATAGGTATCCCCTAAATGCCATTTACCAAACATACCCGTCCTATAGCCACCTGCTTTAAAGTAATCTGCCATGGTATACAGGTCAGGTTTCATATAAAAACGACCGTTGAGTGTTGAATAAACGCCCGCTCCAAAAGAATATCTTCCTGACATTAATGCAGCTCTGGTTGGTGCACATAGAGGATCGGTATGAAAACTTTCCAAGGAAATGGATGTGTCATGGAGCTTATCCAGATTAGGGGTCTTCAACCATGGATTGCCATGAGCGCCAATATCCCCATACCCTTGATCGTCTGTAACAATTAATATGACATGCTTCTTTTTAACATCATTCATTCTTATCTCCTCTATATCCATTCTTAATGACTAGCTTATTAGTGATGATTATACACCTTATCATCTTTTCATAACATGTCATTCACCTAAATTCATATCTTTTTTCGTCTTTATCATGTATACTGATAACATTACGATTCATCCATCATTCAAGAAGGAGCCATGACCATTATGTCGTCAGCTATTAAGTTTTATGCTAATCAACTCCCTAACGTGTCAGCAGTAGGGAAAATAACGTTAAAAAAACCAAGAATTCATGTGAACCAGATTGCACATATCAACTATCTGATTTTTGTTCTTAAGGGTACATTTTATGTGAGTGAAGAAGACCGACACTATGCTGCAAAAGAAGGACAAGTTTTCTTTAGGCAATCAGGTAAACATCATTATAGTCAAACCTATATGCCTATAGGCACAACATGGTTCTGGGTGTCTTTCTCCTATGATACCTTAGGTAAAACCGTTCAAGAATCCTGCCCAGACATCCCATGTTATGCATTGCCTCAACTAACAACCATGAGCAATCAGCAACATCTATTTCAGAAACTAGAGTCCATGTATCATCTGTATCATGCCTCTAACCCCTATAAAATACCCCATTTAGCTGCTGAACTTACGAGCATTTTCTACACTATTCTTGCTAACCCACCCCATCATCATTCGGGTAGTGAGATGCTTGTTAAGAAAGTCAATGAACTTCTGATGCTCCAACTTCACAGCACATTTGATGCACATAAAATAGCTGCTAAAATAAACATGGATTATAGCTATATCGGGAAGTGCTATAAAGCCCAAACCGGCACAACCATTAATCATCATTTTAACAGCTTAAAGATTCAAAAAGCTATTGCATATATGGAAGACGGGTCCATGAACATCTCACAGATGAGTGAGGTTCTCGGCTATCCCAATCCCTATTATTTCAGTCGAGTGTTCAAAAAGTTCACCAGCTTATCCCCTAGTGCATTCATGAAACAAATGCCCTTACAACAAGACTGATGACACTTATCATGATTACTCTAGAATGATACTGAAATCCCTATACATGGTTTTGCCATGTTCTAAAGTCCTTCATGTTTATATTCCTTTACGGATTATGATAAAACCTTATGTCTAGTACTATGCATATAAAATCCATAATTTTTACCAAATGTGTGTCTATAGCTACAGTTTTTTTTAATAGAATATATTATAATCTACAAGAATGTATTTTGATATTTGCTGATTCGCTTAGATGACAAAGCAACAGTGTTAATAATAAGCATACTACATGCATATTGCAAGCATGATATCATATGTCTTGATGTTAGTTAAATACATATCCATGAAAAAAAGAAAATAAGGTGCTCAACAAGAGATAATAGGGAAAACGGTGAAAGTCCGTTACAGCCCCCGCTACTGTAAGCAGTTATGAAATCATATAAACCACTGGTATCTACTGGGAAGGTTTGAGAGTAAGTTAAGCTGCAAGTCAGGAGACCTGCCTTTTTTCAGAATGAAGACTTCGGTGGGAAGTTTTGTTGTTCAAATTTAAATGATATGATGAAAAGATTCTATTTGCATTGTATATATGATTAAATTTGTCAATGCTTAACCACCTTTAACAGGGTGGTTTTTTTATGATTGGTTAGCACATTTGAAGGAGTTTTTGAAGTGAAAAAACAGTTTAAAACTTTCAAGGATTATTGTATAGCCTTTGTATGTCTTGTTTTATTAAACTTTATGCTACCAAGATTACTGCCAGGTGACCCTGTAACAGCTCTGGCTGGAGAACAAGTAGTCTATGACATGACACCGGAAATGCATCAGCAATTACTTGAAGAATTTCAATTAGACAAGCCCATTACCATACAACTCGTTCGTTATCTCAAGTCAATTGTTCAATTTGATTTTGGTTATTCTTACTTCTATAAGAAAAAAGTAATAGACCTCTTACGTTTACATTTACCTTGGACACTGGCTTTAATCGTTACTAGCATGCTGATATCTATAGGCATAGGTTATGTCACTGGCATAGAAAGCAGCTATCATCATGGCAAGCCCATGGATAAGATTCTGTTAAGTGCCATGATGTTTATAAGTGGATTTCCACAATTTTTTTTAGGTATGCTTTTATTATTGTTTTTTAGTATCTATCTTGGCTGGCTGCCTATGGGAGGATGTGAAACACCTTGTTCAACCTTTACAGGTCTGACTCGAGTAAAAGATATAATGGTACATATGGTTCTCCCTGTTATAACCCTTGTTATTTCCGAAGTATCAAACATGTATTTATTAACAAGAAGTACCGCCATATCCATAAGTAAAAGAACATTTATGGGTACCGCTGTGGCAAAAGGATTAAAGGATAGACTGATTAAACATCGTTATTTAGGCAAGAACTGCTTTATAACACTATTAACCCTGTCTGCAATCATGATGGGAAGAATGTTTGTGGGGGTACTGCTAATTGAAGTTGTTTTTGCCTATCCTGGACTTGGAAGTCTCATTTTTGAGGCTGTAAAAGCCAGAGATTATCCCGTTTTACAAGGTGTTTTTCTCATAGTAGCATTTATGGTGCTTCTGATGAATGGACTAGCAGAATCCATTCAATTTACATATAGTCGTAAACAATTTTAACCCACGGATAAGCATGAATTGTGTTATGAAATTATGACCCTTTCCTTTTGTTTATCCCGTATGAGAGGATAGGAAGTTCCGTATGGATATGACAAAAAAGATAGCTATCAAGATAATTTTGAAAGATAAGTGTATGTTAATGGGGACTTGTCTATTGGTATTATTTTCACTGGTGGTGATGATTGTACCTTTTATGAACTTACCCTCACCCTCTTGTTCTACAAAAGAAGTGTTTCTTAAACCTTCATTGATTCATCTCCTAGGAACAAACGATATGGGACAAGATATTTTTTCCAGACTTCTGTTTGGATTACGGACTTCTATGTTCATTAGCTTGTCTGTTGGGGTAATTGCAACATCTATTTCAGGCTTTTTAGGTATTTTATCAGCCCTAACAGGTGGACTTTTGGATCGGTTCATTTTAAGGATCTGTGATATATTTTTAGCACTTCCAGAATTTATCATCTGCTTACTAGTTGCCTCTTATATACGTCCTAACCTCATCACCTTGATTGTCATCATCAGTATGTTAAATTGGCAGGGTCCACTAAAAGTTTTGCGTTCTCAAGCACTCATCTGTAGTAAAGATTTGCCCGTAACAACAGCTAGAACCTTTGGTGCTAACAACATGTATCTCTTAAGAAAACACATTATTCCTAACATCTCCCCCCTTCTATTATCTATTTTTATTCGCAATGTTAGGATGGCTGTTTTTATGGAAGCCAGCTTTTCTTATTTGGGATTAGTAGCACCTGAAGTCGTTAGCTTTGGAAAAATAATGAGCAATGCCATGTCCTTTACTTATTTAGAGGTTTGGAAATGGTGGTTGTTACCTGTAGGCATAACGCTTTCTTTATTTTTACTTGCATTATCCTATATGGGTTATTCGGTAGAAAATCGTAAAAGCATTGACTTGGAGGAAGATATATCGTGATACACATAAAAGACGTCAATATTGCCTATGGGGATGACAACATCATACAGGGCATTAATTTAAGATTTAAAAAAAACAGCATTACAGCTATCATCGGTGAATCAGGTACTGGAAAGACAAGTCTTGGGCTTGGGTTAATGGGATTAAGCAAAGGACAAATAAGTGGCAACATCATTGTCAATGGTCAAAATATTTTAGAGTATTCCAAAGAAAAGATGAAAGAGTATCGCTGGAATACAACAAGCATCGTTTTTCAAAATACAGGTGATCTTCTAAACCCAACAGTCAACATACTGGAACAAGTTAAAGAATCTATGATTAGCCATGGTTATTGTTCTATCAAAGAGGCCATTCAACGTTCAATAGCGTTGCTCTTACAGGTAGGTATAAGTGAAAGCTATCATCTTACTTATCCAGCCCAATTAAGTGGTGGCCAGATTCAAAAAGTGCTATTGGCAATGGCCCTTGCTAATGACCCAGAAGTCCTCATATTAGATGAACCTACTTCTGCCCTAGACCCCTTAACAAAGCAAGACATGATTCAGCTTATCAAAAAAGTAGCAGCTGATAAAACCGTAATTTTAATCACCCATGATTTTTCTGTTTCTCGAAGTTTAGCAGAAGACGTTGTGGTTTTATATGGGGGTCATGTTGTGGAACAAGGTGCAGCCAGCAAAATTCTAACTATACCAAAACATCCTTATACAAGAGGTCTATTACGAGCATATCCCAATATGTCCACCACAAAAGATTTACAAGGTATACGGGGGCATATACAACCATCACAAAATGGATGTCCCTTTGCTAACAGATGCACTCAAAAACAAACCCTTTGTTCTAAGGAAATACCTAAATTGAGAGACATTCAAGGGCGTATGATTGCCTGTCATCGAGGTGGTATTATGTCTCTACTTAGAGGTGAAAACATCACAAAAAAATATCAAAAGACTACCGTATTAAAAGCGCTTAATTTTAACGTATACGAAGGTGAATCATTAGCCGTTGTTGGTGAAAGCGGCAGTGGAAAAACAACTCTTGCCAAGTGCATCATGGGTTTGGAAGAAATGAATAGCGGCAAGTTATTTTATTGCGGAAAAGAGGTTCGCCACCATAAGGCTTTTTATAAACAGGTTCAAATCATTTATCAAAACCCCCTGGCATCCATTAATCGACACTTTGATACGTTGCGAGCTGTAAAGGAACCTTTAGACATCTTTCATATGGGAACTAAGGAGCAAAAGAGAGAAAAAGTGCTGGATGCTTTAGAAGAAGTGCATTTACCTACAGATGAACGTTTTCTTAGACGTGTTCCTTATGAGCTAAGTGGAGGCGAAAGTCAAAGAGTTGCCATAGCAAGAGCTTTGATTCTACAGCCAAAATTATTAATTGCTGATGAAGCGACTTCAGCCTTAGATGTCAGTGTACAAGCAAAAATTATGAAATTATTTATGGAACTTCAAGAGAAGCGAGGTCTTACATTACTTTTTATCACCCATAATATTGCTTTAGCACGAAAAATAAGTGATAAGATGCTCGTATTAAAAGATGGGGAAATCATAGAAAGTGGTCATTCTGCTATCATTACGCATACGCCCAACCATCCTTATACAAAAAATCTTATCCAAGCAGCTCCCCAAATATTTTAAGATTATCTTTTTAGGAAGATTTTCATATTCATTTTTCACCCTATTTTTAGTAGGTGTGATATAACAAGGAGGATTATAAAATGCATAAAAAAGTATTACATTTAACTTTATTATTTGCATTATTGGTCATGATGCTGATAACAGAAGGATGTGGTAAAAAAGTTGGTAAAGGGACTGTCCAGAGCATGGAAAATAACCTGATAGAAACATATGTTATCCCCGATGGAACGGGTGATTGGGGATACCCTACACCTTATGGATTAATCCCTAGAGGACCTGGATTTATGCGTATGAACTACATCTTTGATACCCTTATATGGAAGAATGAAGAAGGTGACTTTATTCCTGCTTTAGCTAAGAAATGGGCATATAATGAAAAAGAAAATACCTATACGTTTGACTTACAGGATAGTGCTACGTGGCATGATGGTACACCCATCACAGCAAATGACATTGTTTTTACTGTTGAATATATGAAAGAGCATCCTATTCCTTGGATGAATATTAAACCCATTGATAGGGTTGTCTCTAACTCTGAACATCAAGTTACCTTTAAGCTAAAAGAAAAATGGGCACCCTTCTATGGTAATATTGCAGGGAGTATGCCTATATTACCTGAACATATTTACAAGAATATCGATGATCCACGTCATGACTTGTCTGAATTAGCTACAATTGGTAGCGGTCCTTTCAAGTTAGTAGCTTATAATGGTGAAAAAGGTGAATATGTCTATGAGGCATTTAAAGATTATTATCAAGGCTGCCCCATTGTAGAAAAGCTTCAATATTTTCATATGAATCCTCAAATGCAGCCACAAGCTTTACTGCAAGGTAAAGTTGATGCGATTTTTACAAATGGTGATGCTGAGCAGTTATTTAAGGATAAAGATATTACAATTATTCGTGATATAGCTACCTTTAAAAAACTGGCTTTTAATCATGATAAAGCCCCCTTTAATCAAAAAGAATTCCGGCATGCCATCGCCTATTTCATTAACCGAGATAATATTATTGATATTGCTCACAGAGGTCATGCCTTTAAAGGCAATGCAGGTATATTCCCCAGTAAAAGCAGCTATTTTGAGGAAGGTGTACAGCAATACACTTTTGATCTTGAAAAAGGAGCACAAATACTTAAACAATTGGGCTACATAAAAGAAGGAGACTATTATAAAAAAGATGGAAAGATACTGGGATTGAAAGTTCTAGGTCACGAACGCGTTAGACGCGATGTGGATATCATTGTAGAACAATTACGGCATGCAGGTATCAAAGCAGAAGCTGTTTATCAAGATATTCAAATAGCGGACCAAATGCTTATAAGCCGAGATTTTGATATATCCGTTGTTGAAAGTGCAGCTATTGGTGACCCTATTTTCTTAAATAGAGATATTCTTGGTAAATCTGCTACAAGTGATCAATATGATCAGTCAGTAGAACTGAATAATCTTTTAAAACAACAACTTTCAGCTGTTAATACAGAAGAAAGACATGGGCTTTTAAAAGCATTACAAAAAGTGTATGCCGAAGAATTACCCTCTTACCAACTTTATTTTTCTAAATTTGTTTATGCTCATAATGGCAAAGTGGATTTATATTTTACAGAAGACGGTTTATCTATCGGTATTCCTTTAGCACCGAATAAAATGAGTTTTATCAAATAACAATAGCTCAATCCTAAGGATTCTAAATATCCATTTGGTTCAATTTAACCCTTATGGAGTAAGCCACGTTTTGTATGGCGTGGCTTATTTTTTAACATATTTCTTCTATTGTCTCGTTACACCAGCGTATTGTTGCTTCATGTGACAAGATGCCGCTCCTTAATGTGGCTTTAATATATTTCGCACGTTCACTGGATATGTCTTCAATACCCTTTTCCAGATCCATCTCCATGACACGATATTTCTCTAACTTGTCCTGATGCACTTTTTTATACTTCTCTATCATTTGGAGAACTTTTTCTTTAGGTTGATGACTGGAAAAAAAAAGCTTGAGCATGAATTCAGATCGTACGGGTTGTAGCTTTGTTTCTTCTAAAAACCAATGGTCTAACGCTTGCTCTCCTCTTGATGTTATTTTATATTGTATTTTTTTCTCATTCTTTCCTTTAGACATTATTTCAATGGTCCCATCTGCTAACATTTTTTTTAATGTGGGATAGATGTGACCAAAATTTTCATTCCAAAAGCCTGATAGAACATTATCACAATATTTTTTAATGTCATAACCACTGCTTGGTAATATGTTTAGAATGCCTAATATTGCATATATTGATTTATTTTTTACGGACATGTACTTGCCTTCTTTCTTTCAGCATATGCTTCAATCTTTTCTGCTATTATATCATGATTATGACCATTTTGCATTTCCTGAGATATACGCATAACATTTTGATTAATGACTTTATCGGTAAGAAGTGTCTTCAATGTGTCTCTCAACTGATCAGAAGATACTTCTTTCATATTGCCTGTTATACCTAATTGCATGGATGTGATACGCTTCGCTACCATATGTTGATCATTTACTAAAGGTAGAGCCAGCATAGGAACGCCATAATATAATGCTTCATTGACGCTATTAAATCCTGCATGGGTTATAAATGCTTTTGAATGCTTTAATATGTTAAGTTGTGGCAAGAAGTCTTTTACACAGAAATTAAGTGGCATATCACCTAATTGTGAAGCATCACACTTCTTTCCTATGGACATGAACACATAATAATCTGTATCACGTAATGCAGAAATACATGTTTTATAGAACGCCAAATACTTGGTATTGAGACTTCCAAGAGAAATATAGATGGGTGTTCTGTTACCAACTACTGAAAAATCGATGTGTTCTCCATCTTGTAACCGATTCATAGATGGTCCTGCAAACAAATACTCTGGTGCATTCACTTTAGGATCACCATTGAAATTATGTGTTGTATATACAATATTTAAATCCCCTTTGCTTATAAAAACTTGCTCTAAAGTTGGTTCGTTCATACCATGTGTTTGACATATTCTATATAATATTTGGTAACAATGATCTAATTGAGGATGTGAGTCTGCTACAAGCATGTGGTGTGGCATAGGGGATTTACTCATGGCAAAAGATGAGTGAGAACATACGATGGGAATTTCCGTGATTTGCTCTAGAAAACAAGCCCCTCCAAAAATAGAGTCACAAATAATTAACCCATATGATTTTTTCTCTAAAAGACTTAATATTTCTGGGAGCAAGATTTCGTCATATAGAAGTACATATTCCATCAACATAAAAAAAGGATGCCGATCTGTTGGTTTGTATGATTTGAAAAACATATCCAACTTACTACTGAACCCAATATGGTTTCCTCCAGCTTTTGTTACTTGCTCTGAAAATGTATCTGAACAAAAATAGTGAATATGATTCCCTCGTTCAGCAAGTTTTTTAACCAACTCTAGTGTTGGGTTAATATGTCCGTGTAAATTTGCATTGATAAATAATATATTCATTTCTCTCCTCCTTCTATATCACTCTGATACATTTATAATATATCAGAGTGATATAAAAGTCAAATATCTTTATGCAAACTTATACAATCAAAAGAGGCTACGCCTCATTCCACAGCCTATCTCAAGTGCATTAAAACACTTGGATCTTTAATCTTATCATCACTTGCCAGCATTAAAACTTTGGAAATAATCTCTGCTGTCTTAGGGTCTTCGTCTACAAATGGTAAGAAAATATGACCTCTCTGTTGAGCATGAACTGGAAAGACAGGTAGCATGCCTTTGCCTTGCATGTGTATCGTGCCGCTGCCAAGGTGAACAGAATAATGCCCATAAGTACCAACAATATTTATATGATTTTTATCAAAGCTATAATCATTTACATGAAATAGTGCTAAATTATGCTCAAGTATTCTCTTTCGCATCTCCATGGTGGTATGGTTAAGAAGTACATCAACGCCTCCTACATAAGCAACACTTACGACAAGGTCAATATCTCGCATGGTCTCTGAAAACAAGACTGGCGATAGGCTGCTCATAGCCACGGTTTTATCCGTTTTATTATCCATAAACATGACTTTTTCCAGACTAGGGCTTTCTACTTCTGAAGGCATGAACCAATCTGCATAACAATACATATCCACTCTTACATTGCTCTTATGATTCACTTTTTCAAAGCCATCATAGTCGTTAATCATCCAACCTCTTGATTTCATAATACCAAGCATCTTTTTCCCTTCTATCTGATAGCCAGCAAACCGATTCGTAAATCCATCGTTTTTTAATTCATCATCCGTCATAACATATAGTTCCCTAAACACTTGTTTAAATGGCTGTTTTATGGCATTCTCCAACATGTAATGTTGCCACTGCACCCAATTGCCGTTTTCTTTAAGATGAATAGGGTGGGTGATAGTAAGTGTATCCTGGTCATCCAGCTCTATATCTTTTTTAAGTGTTTTAAGGACCCCATCTATGGTGTAAAACCCAATATGATCTCTGCACGTCAATAAAAGCTCCTGCAAAATGCTTCCAATAATGGGGTGCTGGTACAAAGCTTTTAACTCGCTACTGGTAAATACATCTTCATTAATCATGGCTTCTTCTAATGTATTTCTAGCACGTGCATATTGGTCTTTTAAATCTTTTTTTACCTCACGAAGCATTTTAATATATGCATCCTTTTTGTAGGATGCAGGTATACTCTTAAGCTTTTTATGTTGCTTGCTCACGACAATTTCTGGTTTCTGAGGATTCTCAATGGAAATGTAAACATCTATTTCACCTACTTGCTTGGGCTCAAACACCTCTCTCACTTCATCGATTAATGCTGTTTCCATATGCCATATGAATCGATTAACGTCATTAAAACCATCGTTCCTTGCAAGGTTATTGATAGCAATGGCTACTTTAAGTTTTTCTGATTGTCTTTTTTGAGCACCAAACTGTTTACTTTCTTTTAGGAATAACTGTAGTCGCTTATAACGCTTAAGGCAAGCATGATGTTTATTCCCTCTAAGTGGTAATAGACCGTAAGCAAGAATCATGTCTTGATGACGCTTATCGTTTATTCTGCTTTCTATGTCTTTTAATTTAAGTTTTCCCAATACGGCATCAGCAAAATACTGGGCTCTTTTATGTTTTGCACCATCGGTAATATATTTTGCACTTTCATAAAGCAGATTAAATTTCTCTTTACCCAACACTTTATAACTTTCTTTAAACCAGTTAAGGTCCATTTGTCCATTTTGAAGGTCAGTAAAATCAATGTCTGTGTATCTTCTTACAATCTTCTTTTCTTCATCACTCAATATATCATTCATATGGGCTTTAAAATAATATGCTGCCTTTTTAAGCCCAGGCATATTCAGGTAGCTTTCTGTAAAATCTACAAATCTTAGGTTATACATGGTACATTCCAGAAGTTTTTCGTTACTGATTCCATAGGCTTTAACCAGCCCATTAAATACTTCCTGATTATCGGTTTCCAGTGGTATAACTTTACTGATGATGGAAGAAAACTGAACCTTCTTACCGCCATTTTCATAGTAGTAACCTCGATGAAGTTTACCTTTACCTAACTTAAAAATAGTTTTTAAAAAGATATGACTGCCTTTAAATACATTCAGTGCACTCAACACATGGCTATATTCTGTATCAAGTTCTGTTCTATCAAGTTCTTTTTCTAGCATAATGGGTACGACCGTATCATATATTTCATCAATGATAGGGTTTGATTTTCTATTTTTAATTTTATGGTCAATAAACGTGAATATGTCTTTTGATAGGGATGACTTAGCATAACCATTGTTTTTAAGAACTTCCGTGTTTAAAGCACATTGATACAAGTAGTCCTTTTTGAGATATCCCTTATCTATAAAGTGGAGCAATAAGTCATAATGCATATGTAGACGTCCAACATTATTCACTTTCATATAAACGTGAAAAGCATATTGATCATTTTTGAATGCAAATCCTCTATCTCTACCCTGCTCTTTATAAAAGGCGAATTCTTGTAAATAAGTAGTTCTTAAAAACATATTATCTTGATTTGTAAATAAAGAATCCGTCTCTTGGTTGCCTTCTTTGGCATTCTCATCTTTATAAACAAATGCACAATAATGAATAAATATGTCCCGATATTCATAACAAATATCTTCTTTTAATACATCCTTTTTGTAGTCTAAAAGTACATCCAAAACAAAATCTAGATTTCTCCAATGAGCACAGGTATCTTCTTCTTGTGTCACTATTTGTTTTATGTTGGGATAATAGTGTTTGTCTATATAAGCGTGTATTTTATCCAATTTCTTTTTATTATACATGCTTTGATAATAATAATAATCAGCGAAGGAAGCAAAATATTGAAAAAGCAATAATTCTTCATTTGAATATTTATTTAAAAGTTGTAAGACCTCATCTCTAAACATAATATTTTCATGTTTTTTAAGATGCGTATCCCATTGGTAATCCATTTTTAGTAACCCTCTGTTGGAGTAGCCCTGAGCATAGCCATATTTGATCACTTTTTTACTGCCATCACCATCGATAAGTGTCATTTCTTCGCCTATATGCTTTTCATGAATGTCTTTTACATCATGATAGATCTCTGCTAATCTTTTTTTATTGGCGCTATTAATTTTTAATTTTTCAATACGTTTTTCGTCATAGGTTAATTCTTCTAATACAACCTCATAAGCTTTGTCATAAAAATCATGTGCTGTTGTTCCCTTAGCTTTTTCAATGATTTCTTCACCTATCAATTTGTCTACATCTGCACTAAGATTTTCTACAAAGTCTTTTACCTTAAGTATTTTGGTCACTTCTTCGTAATCATCATGATGTTTAATGCGATCATAATTATCCATCAATATACTGATGGCCCCGCTTTGTTTTTCTTGATTTTTATCCTTTAACAAGGTTTTGGAACAGGCTATAATAATATCTTCATTTGCCTGGGTAAACAACGATGTTATATGCTTTCTTGCATCACTTCTTTTGGTTTTTAAGAAGGAGGCAATTAATTGGTATTCATCAGGCGTTAATTGTAGGTTTAACTTTGTTATGGTCTCAAATGCGGAATCGCGTATATTTGCACTATTTGAGCCTAATAACTTAATGAGGGTTTCTCTCATCATGGGATGCTTAATAGAAGTATAAACAAGATTGACCCGATATGGATATTTTTCAAAATGTCTATATACCCTTTCATACCCATAATCTGTCTCATCACATAGACTTGTTAGGATACCCATGGCGTGGTGGCTTTTATTGATTCGGCGTTCTTTTTCATATGCAAACATCCTATATTTTGGGGGTATTTTTTTTGTGCTATCTAAATAATCACAATAAGCGTCAATGTATTCTTTTTTATGTGTATCACTAGCAAAAGTGACATCTATGTTAAGGTAAAACACTAACGCTTTTATGTTTTCATTAGCCGTTTCTGTTAATGCATGTACGATTAGATCTGATGGAACTTGCAGCTTGCAGTTTTCGATGAAGAATAGATAGACGGCTTTCTCATAGTCTTTTGCTTCCTTAAAATGCTTTAAAATATAGCACATAGCATCTTCAAATTTAAAGCAAGCCGTTGCATATAGACCTATATATATGTCTAAGGCAGATTTTGATTGTAGATATTTATCCGTCTCTTTGTTAACGATACATGCATACACACCTTTTGCTACAACATCCAAGTTCCTCTTTTCTTCTATTTGATAGTCAAGTCCTGTAAAGCACATAAAAGCCCTCTTAACTGAAGAAAAACGTGTAAGATTCTCTTCATAGATATACTTGATAAACCTTGCGTAGGTATTCACATGTCCCAGATCAATGGATTCAACAATGGATGACCTTAGCCCTTCTGACTGTCTGGCAGACTTGAGTAAATCCATCACCATGTCGTGAGCTTTTGTATTGTTGGACATTAACATACCCGATATCATGGTACGGGAAAAGTTTTTTAGATTTTCATTTTCATAGATCATACGTGATATAATTTCCAGTGCTTCATCCCCTTCAGGCATAGAAAAAAGTGTGCCATAGTACCGATAACCCATATAATCATAATCTTGTTTAAAATACATTTTCCCTTTTAAATGCTGACAAATATCAAGTCCAGCTTCTTGATAGGTAAAAAAATCTTTTAACACTTTATATAGTTTAAAAATATCCGTATAGCAGTCTTCTTTTCTGTAAGCTCTAAAATAATAGTTCTCAGCACTCCCTATTTCTTTTAATAAGTCTAAATAGGTGTCAAACATTTTTCGATGCAATCCATGAAGCTTGTTATAATAAAACAACATGACATCCACATGAAGGAGTTCTTCTTTTGTTTTTGGATGGAGGTCTTTCAGGTGACGCATTCTATTAAGCACAGACATCTCTTGTTGGTGAATGGCTCTATATGCATAAAGATCTACCTGTTCGATAGCGCATAGAGACACATACATATTCTGATCCCTATTCTTTACTTCTTCATAGCTTTTATCTTCTAGTTCCCGTTGAAATTCTCTCATGGTTTTTTCCATTTTTATCTCCTTTTTAGATGGGATTCATTATGATTTATTAAGCCTCTAATATTAAAAATACCTTCCTGCAAGCATTGTAAAACGTATAAATGTGATGCTATCGTTTTCTTTTAAATGGATTGCACTTGATAGGTCTACAATTTCTTGGTTACCTATGAAAACCGCATATAATCCATCTTGAAAAGCTAAGGAAGCAACTTTTTTGGCATGTTTTCTATCAATTTTATTATTCGCTCTGTATTGAAAACCAAAGCTCACCTTTCCATTTATAAGCATGCGGTCAATATCTTCTTGTGACAACACTTGCAATTCTTTATGCTCATATTTATCTATCTCGATATCTACTAAATTATGGATAAGGTCTTGAAGGATGTTAATCTTATTATTAATTGTGTATGGAACAGGCTGTATGCCCCTTGTTTTATTGGATGATTTTAACATGATGTTTACTTTCATTTTATCCCCTTTGTTTTTAGTGTCTTTTTTAAAGACTATTGTCCATTTATTAATGGCTATGACCATGATTATGTCTAAATATTTTGATTAATCCTTTTAAATTTTAACTTAGACATGTAATAAGTATGACTTGCCCACTTTATCCTACTACTTACCATTATAATATATTATTGTAAAATGTAAAATTACCACTTCAAAAAGAGGATAAGACAAAAAAAATTCCACGATAACAGTGGAATTCTTCATTTGATAGACGTATACTTTTTAAGTCGTTCTCTAATTTCAGCACTAAGTTTTCGTTTCTCAACAAAGGGTAGAATACCCAAAGACCTTCTGCGAACCGCAACAGGCAGCATCCAATTATCTATCATTTTGAGTGTGATATTAGACAACTTCGTATACTCGTCTATTAAGGTTTCAATGATTATTTCTCGTATAGGGTCTTTTAATGGCAATTCACCGTATTTTATCATTAGAATAAATTCTGCTAAGTCAGCTGCTGGATTACCCATTGAAGCGTGCATCCAATCGATTAATATAGCTTCATTATTTCTAATCATGATATTATTCAGATTAAGATCACCGTGGCATAATTGTTGTTTTTTGGGAATACTGTTCAACATATTAACAACTGATTCTAACTCTGAAGCAGTTAGATGTTTTGCATGTTTGATAGCATTTGTTATAGTGTCTCTTTGGGATGGCATATTCTCAACAGATACATTATGTGTTTTATATAACATCCTAGCTGTCATTTGGGCAATCTCTTTATGACTAAATTGCATGACATCATTTTTGCCAAGGGTATTATTTATCCACTGTCTTTGAAAATATTGCATCAATGTGGTGCCATATATGCGTTCAGATACAATCCCAGGACGACCATCAATATATATCAATTCAAAGGGTTGTGGTATGGGCACCCCATTATTCCAAGCAACTTGGCTATTTAAATACTCTAATTGCATGTCATGATGGCTATTTATATTCTTTGCCAGCTTAATAATTTTATGACGATCCTCCCACTCAAAAATCTCAGCACAAAGACCTTCATTTATTTTTATACCTTTTTCTATATTTCTCTTTCTTTTTACATGATAACTATTCACTTTGCATCTCTATCCATTCAGTTTAATTCTATTCTATTAACTCTCTTGAGCTAACGCAGCTATTTTAATATCACTAACTGTAATGATAGTAGTACTTGCTTCGGCACCAATAGGTGTAGCGGTGACAAAATAATCACAACATCCTGGGCAAGTTTCACAGTCGCAAGATATAAATTGGAATGCACCTGTACCCTTTTCAATGACGTCAAAAACTTCAACTACCCATACCCCTATTGGTACAGGACCTCTATTGTCACAGGTTTTGAATAACTCAATTTGTAGCTGTAATAACGCCTCTAATTCATTTGATTGTAGTTCAAAACCTATATTACTTGAGAATTCAATGTATACGGCAGGTTTGCATAAACAGGTTGTATCAATGGAAACTTGCCCTATTTGCGTTCTTTCCGTAGAAGATTGATTGAACGTTACATTCCCAACACCACTACCACATTCCAGTATTGCCTTACTAGGTTTCGGATGTTTTGGTATGCAGTCAATAGCGTCCTGTTTTTGACTGTACGCTTTATCTTCCTCAGCATAATCCCATGAATCTTGAGCAAAAACATGTAATCGAGCATTATCCACAACCACATCAAACACAACAGCTTCTGTAGTTATTTCATTCGCTGTAAGCATGACAAAATAATCGCAGCAGCTAGATGGTGACTTATGTTCACAAAATATGAAATTAAAGACTTTCTCTATAAATTCTCCTCCAAGTTCAAATGCGCCACCCACTCTTTCAAATCTCCAGACTCCTAGTGACACCGGTTCTCCTTTATCACATACCCGAAACAGTTCAAATTGCAAACGTAAATCAAAAGTAGAAATCAGAGCAATATTACATGCAAACTCAAGAAATACCTTAGGCTTTGTTAAACAAGTGGTATCCACTGAAGCATGAGCTATTCCAGTTGGTAGTGGTTGAGCAATTGGTACTCGATAAGATGCACTTCCATTTCCACTTCCACATACGGATAATATTTCTCTAGGCTTAGGATGCTTTTCTTTTTTTAGATAATCCTTCGTATTAACCTGATGTTGTTTTTCTAACGTATCATGCATGGATTGGGATAATGCCGCCATCCTTCCATTGCTTACGGTTACCGTAGCATTGGTAATGTCAAGAGGTGTAACCACCACAAAATATTCACAACATCTATGGCAGCTTGTACTTTCACAAAACATAAAACTAAATGACTCTTCTTGGGTATCAAAGCCAATGGAAAGTGCGTTGATTTGTTCATACAACCATGTACCCAGTGCTACAGGTTCTTCTTGATCACAAGCTCTAAATAATTCATATTTTAATCGAACGGTTCCCGTTTCTATTTCTTCTGCTAGGTTATCCATACATACAAGACTCGTAAATTTTATGACGACTTCCGGTTTACATAAACATGTTGTATCAACGGTTATGTGGGCTAACTGAAAAGGTGACTCATTAATTGAAGTAAAAGTGGTGCTGCCAGTTCCTTCACCACATTCTAATAGTATCTTTTTGGGTTTCGTATGCTGTGGCATACATGATATACAGTCTTTATCAGATCCATGCATTTTCTCCCTTTTACAATCACGATTAATCACATATATTCCTCCATATCCATTATATTTTATTAATCATATGATTAAAGTGTACTTTAAATAGAAACTTCGTATTAAGCACACTTCGTCCTCTTATATCATATGTGATTTTTGGAAAATCAGTGATGGATATGGTTGATATCTTTCATACATTTATTCCAAACCTAAAAACATATGAAAATCCCCCTATTTCATATGCTTAATTGGCTTCCTTGAGATTAAAAAAAGAGGGAGAATAATCCTCCCTCTTTAATGAATACATTGCTTCTATTTTATGTCGTCCCATTTCCCAACTTTTTGCTGGTAAACATATTTATTTTCTTCAATAAGGTCCCTAACAGACCGACGTTCTTCACCTGTAACGGTTTCAATATCATCTGATATCACGTTAAACATTCCATCTCTAATGCACTGTTCGCTGGTAACAATATCTGTTGCACACCAAGGAAAGGGTGATTTTGAGAAATCATCTGTTGATTCTTTTGGTATACCTAATGCTGCTGCATAGGCATACATACCTTCCGTATCTACGGGAACATATTTGAATTCAACATTTGAAATTTCATTGATTAATTCAATGATTTGTTTTATGGATACTTGTTCTTTACCACAAGCAGTATAAGCAATATTATCTTCACCTTTACCAAGAAGCAGTGCTGCCGCAAGCTTAGCACTATCATCCTTAGGGACACATGTTGCTTTGCCATCTTGTGCTAAAGTATGCCATTCGTAATTACTGTGCATAGCAAGTACAGGTAATGCCGCTACAATGTTTTCTAAGTAAAAGTTGTTTCTCATAAAGTTATAGTTAACATCGGTGTCTTTCAGTTTGTCTTTAATATAACTCTCTGTATACGTATGATCTGGTGTCACATACACATGTTGGTATCTTGGGTCGCTTGCTCCTAGATAGGACGTATACGTGATATGTTTAACACCTGCTTCTACAGCTGCATCAACTGCATTTCTATGCTGTTGCCTACGTATATCTCCAATGGTTATGGTGGATATAATAATCAATCTATCGATATCGCTAAAGCTTTTGACCATTTCTTCTTTATGGTCGTAATTTGCGCTTCTTATGTCAACGCCTAATTTGTTCCAATACGCTCTTTTATCCTCACTAAGTCTTTCTGGAAAAGGACAAGCTACTACTAATGCCTCAGGTGCTACTTTTTCAGACATGATTTTAGCAATTCTTCCTCCAAGTTGTCCATCACATCCAGTTACTAAGTATTTCATAACATTCCTCCTTAACATATTGTGAAATCCATCTCAACATAAAACTTGACCCATTATAACACATCATTCAAATTGAGACATTAGTCACTTAAGTGACACTTGACACCCTTTTGTAAAAACTATATCAGGAATCGTTTCATCTGTCAAGGCAATTTTGTTATACAACACTTTTACAACTTGAAGATTGTCATATGTATGTATATATGCTATCATGTAGAAAAAATATTTGTGCGTGAGGAGTAATGGTTTTTATGAAACAGGATAGACGATCAAAACGAACAAGGTTATGGTTATATGAAGGTTTAATGGAACTGATGAAATCAAAGGATTATGGCGATATTAGCATTACTGAACTCACTGAAAAATCCGATATTGCGAGGCAGTCTTTTTATCGAATCTATGACAGTAAAGATGATATCCTTCTCTCTAAAATGAATGACATTCATCGGGAAATATTTGATGAATCTGAACTGGATTTAGAACAAGAAAAGGATCCATTTTTAGATATAGTTATCCACAAACTTGTTAAGGCTTTTGAGGAGAATGAAGTATTTTTTACGGCTTTGCTTAACGCTGGGCTTCAACATAAAGCGCTTACTCAATTCTCAGAGTACATTGGGCGATTTTATGCGAAAGAAAAGAACTATCAAGAACTTGATGAGCGTAATCAGTATCGGATACATTTCATTGTAGGAGGTATCTATATGGTATTATTCAAATGGAATGAGTGCAACATGGATACCCCTACTGAAACGATTATAACTATCATGCAAAAATCTGCAAAGCATATTAATTTAATTATCGAGGAACATTCGATCTAAATAATCAATTACTTGCAACCACAATTCACCACCAACCTTAAGGATGATGCTTCTGAGATAATAAAGACAAACAAACGTGGTTAAACAGATTTAGGCATCTTAAATCTCTTTTAATAACAATAAATTCCGCCCTAATATCTTAAAGCGGAATTAATTGTTTTGACTATATTTTCTTAATACGTCCATATAGGTTACGATTCATCTTGCATGCAAGTGAAGGAATACAACAACTCGTTTTTCTCTTATCATCTTATGTACATGCCCTCGTAGTCGCTTTAATTATGGTTCTTCGTTGACTATCTGAAGACCTCTGCAACACCACAGAGGATACCCTCTTGATAAGGCAGTATCTGCACTTCACCTTCACCAATCTGTTGCATTTTATCTATCAGCTTCTTCTTCAGCTCTGTCCTAATTGCAGTGTATGACTTGTCATCGATAAGATTTTTCAGCTCATATGGGTCATTCTTTAGATCATATAGATGAGACTCCACATAGTTGTTACTGCACATATCAAGGTTACCATCTGCATCCGGTGAAGCCACTGAATATTTCCATTCTTTGGTTCTGATACAACGTCCTACATGGTTTTCACTAATCTGAGTAAAAATACTGTCAGGCCAGTCTTCTGTATCTCCTTTTAATATAAGGTTCAGGTCATGACCCTCCATACCATCCTGATTAATCCCTGCTGAGCTTAATATGGTCTTTGGTATGTCTATGAGACTTACCAGCTCCTGACACACCTTTCCACCAGTGAATCCTGGGCCATATATAATCATTGGTATCCTAATGCTGGCATCGTGGCATGAACGTTTGTATTCTCTGTTCCGTGTTTTGAAATGAGACCCGTGGTCACTGAAATAGAGAATGATCGTCTCTTCTTCAATCCCTTGTTTCTCTATCTCATCCCTTATACGACCCAAATTGTAATCCAAACTGTTACAGCATCCAAGATAATCTGGATAGTTTTCCCGCCAGTTACCTTCAGTACCAACCAGATCACCAGGTGTTTCAAAATCTTTGAACTTGTCTTTTGAACCGTTTGGACCCTCATAGGTATTCCGGTCATTTTGATGGTGTGGTTCTATATAGGAAACCATCATGAAGAAAGGTTTATTCTTATTTCTGACCCTCAGATATTCTAAAGCAAAATCTGTTGTTCCGTCCGCTCTGTATCCTTTGATTTCTCTTTGGTTCATATCCATATCGAACATATGACCACCATAACCATGAGAAGTGAATTCAAGCACATCTGACGCAACCCAATAATCCTTATAACCGCCTCGGTATTTTTCTGGAATTGGCTTAGTACAATAATTGAACAATTCACCAATATCCTCCCTTGAATTCCCATCTGTAGTTGCTAAATGCCACTTTCCTATATATGCAGTTTCATACCCTGCTTTATTGAATCGCTTGGCAAGCAGATCCTCACGATCTTTTAATGCAATGCCATTCCTGTATGAACCATGTTGTGTTGCGTATTGACCTGTTTGGATACAGGCTCTTGCAGGACCACAAACAGGCTGTGGTGTAAAAGCGTATTCAAAACGTACGCCCTCCATTCCCATCTTGTCCAAATTGGGTGTCACATCAAGCTTTTGCCCATAGAGGCCTACTGTATCCCATCGTTGCTGATCAGAAAAAAATAAAATGATATTCGGTTGTTTACTCATATTTTTTCACCTTTTTTACCTTTATTGTTATGTGATCATTTCGGAAGTACCTATAACTGTATGCCACCTTGCCTCACTAATGCTCTTATATAGATTATTTTTCCTCTATGAAATTTTTAAATGAAGTTCAAATTCACCATTTCGGTCGCAAATCAATTGACCATCTTCCACCTGTAGCCTAGCTACCTGTATGACACATCGATTCTCATCAATAGGTACAATGGTATGGCGATTAAGTTTTTTGGAGTAATCTTTGTATGGTTGTGTAAAATAGAAAATATATGCTTCATCCTTGTGAATCAAGATATCCGGATGGCGTCCAACTGAATTATCCAAATCCCTTGAACTGCTATCATGAAGAATATTTTTCTGTCTTTGGAAGTGCTCAAGATCATCACTCCTGTAGACAGCCAACCCCTGCCGAATGCCTACAGGATCTGTCACCATCCAATAGTATCCTTTAAACGCAAAAACATTGGGACCTTCTGCTTTAACATCGTCTAGCACAACCTTTTCATCTGACCAACTATACAGGTCTGTACTGTCTCTTGAACAAATGATACAGCCTTTGAGAGAGTTTCTGTACCACATGCGGTAACCACCGTCCTTTAGCGGGTGTATACATACATCGATGAGCTGGCTGTTTTCACCGCCGATAAATCCGATATAGTCCCAATCCCATAAATTGGTGCTGACCATATGAACGATACCGCTTCTTTCCGATTCGCCCCACCATGATGGTACGCCCTGAACATAAGTGACATACATATGATAGGTGGCTTTTTTAGCATCATAAATAATTTCGGGAGCCCAATAGGTGTTATGCCCCTTTTCAACGTTCAGGTTTAATGTCCCTCTATAATTCCATATTTCTCCGTCAGTGCTGGATGCAATACCAAGAGCTGACCCATGTGAGGCAGATACACCTGGAACTGCACGTGCTGCTCTTCGCTGCGTATAGACCATCCACCATGATTGTTCCTGAACATTATATATGATTGTTGGATCTGCTGCACCATCCGATAGAGGGTCTCGATATAGTGGTGTTCTCACCATTTTTTTCTCTTTCATTGTTATATTATCCTTTCACTGATCCCAACATAATGCCTTTTGTAAAATACTTCTGTAAAAACGGATACACAATAAGAATCGGCACCGTAGCAATGACAATGGTTGCTGCATTAATGACATCCGCATTGACCGTTTGCATGACTTCCACATTTGCCATATCAGACGCTCCGATGACAATATCCCGTACCAGCAGCGGCAGGATATATTTACTCTTTTCATGTATATATAAAAGTCCGTTCATATAGTTATTCCACAGATTAACAGCTGTCCATATGGCTATTGTTGCAATGACAGGCTTTGATAGTGGCAACACAATCTTAAAATATATCTGTGCATAATTAGCGCCATCAAGAAACGCTGATTCTTCCAGTGAAATAGGTAGATTCTTAAAAAAGCTTCTAATAATGATGATATTATACGGCGCAAAAGTGATAGGTAATATCAAAGCCCATAAGGAGTTGATTAGCCCCACTTGTTTGACGACAACATAGGTAGGAATCATCCCGCCATTGAATATAAACGTAAACAACACAAGAAATGTTATGATTTTTGTACCCTTTATTTCACTTTTTGAGAGCATATAAGCTAAACCACAATTTACGAATAGTGCTATCACTACCCCTACAACTGTAATGAGCAGACTGTTTCTAAATGCCACCCAGATGTAGCGACTTGACATAATAACTTCATAACCTGACAGATCAAAACCTCTTGGAACAAAGAAAAAGCCTCCGCTTTTGGCTTTGAAATTATCACTAATTGACAACATTAATTGATGCCACAGCGGATATACCATAACTAAGCCAATAACCATAAAAAACAAATAATTGACCTTATCAAAAATTTTTATCTTTTTCCTTAATCCTTTTACTTTCATGATACCCATCCTTCCATCACTTTTGCTGTACCCACCGACTTAGAACAAACCTGCATCTTTATCAACCCGCTTAGCCAGAAAATTAGAACTGATAATCAGTGTCAAACCAACAAAAGACTTAAACAGACCAGATGCTGTTGCCAGTGCAAATCTCCCCTGAGACATTGCCGTTCTGAATACATATGTTCCAAGTATGTCTCCTACATCATAGACTGCAGGATTGTACAGCATGAATACCTGGTCAAAACCTGCATCAAGAATGTGACCAATTTTAAGAATCAGAAGAATGACAGCTGTTTTCATGATAGATGGTATCAGAATGTAACGGATCCTCTGAAAACGATTGGCACCGTCAATCATGGCTGCCTCATAGAGATTAGGATCAATACCTGAGATTGCAGCAAGATATACGATAGTACCCCAGCCGGATGTTTTCCATATATCCGACACAACAAGTAGTGGTCTGAACATATTAGAGTTCAGAAATACGGATTCCTTGAGCCCAAAATACCCTACAATACCTGTCTGTGGTGACATCAGTGTAAACAAGATACCTGCAAGTACTGTCCATGCCAAAAAGTGCGGAAGATACAGCACGGTCTGAAATCCTCTCTTCATTTTGTTGCTTTTCATTTCATTGAGCAGTATTGCCAAAATAATTGGTGCTGGAAAACTAAATATCAATTTAGCAAAACTGATAATCAGTGTATTCATCACCACGCCAGAAAATTCATCACCTGCGAACAGTATTCTAAACCATTTAAAGCCTACCCAAGTAACGTCAGGCAGACGCATACCAGCTGTAAAATTGGTGAATGCCAGTGACAACCCTGCCATGGGCAGGTATCTAAACACAATCATAAGAACAATCCCTGGTAACGCCAGCAAGTAGATGGGTCCATATCGCTTAAAATGCTTCTGGGATCCCTTTATGGTTTGAAACATATTAACTACATCCTTTCAATGCTCATTCACGTTCTTCCTCTGTTAAGCTAATGCTAAATGAATGGAATCCCATTCCTGCATAAGTAAAGAGGCTATTTCATTAAAGCCAAATACGTTAATAGCCTCTATTTCTTCATTATTTATTCACAGCTTCGTTGACCTGGTCTGTCAACTCCTGACCGCCTTGCTTGTAGAACTTCTCAACATATGTGTCCCATTCATCAAGCTCCGATGCACCTGTCACAATCTTTGTGAAGTACTCCATCCAAAGCTTGTCATAAAGGTCAGGATAATCTACCATTGCTGGAACTGAGCCATAGAATTCTGAGAGCAACCAGTTATTTGTGTCATTACTGACACCAAAATCTACCTTCCTTTGATCACTGTCAGGGATCCATCTTCTGTCCACAACGTCAATCCAGCGAATTGGATTACTGAATCCCAGTTGATACATGGATTGGTCCATAGGATGTACCGTAAATGTATCAGTCGATGCGTCATAATCATAATACTCACCTTCAAGACCATATTGTGTCAGTCTTAATCCTTTAGGGGAGTCTGTTGACATCAAGTTAAGAATTTCTGCAAATCTCTCAGGATCCTTTTTCTCGAAAGCATGCTTTGATAAAACTCTTGCCTGAGTCTTAACAGGCGCTACAGGGAATCCAAACTTACCTTCCGGTCCTGAAACAGGTTTGATGAATGCACATGTTTTACCTTCCTGACCACTTTCCTCCCATGCTGTTCTGGCATCGTTAGCCCACCAGATTGACTGCTCCCACACACCGAATTTTTCACCGATATACTTGTCTTTTGCCTGTTTTGCTTCGATAACAAATTTGTCGGGGTCAATGATACCTTCACTATACCATTGTCTCAATACAGCAATCGCCTCTTTTGCTTGAGGCATAACCGTTGCGTGTACCAGTTTACCGTCTACTTCCACCCAAGAGTTGATCCCTTTTAGATATAGACCATAAGCTCCAAAAACAGATGAGAACATATTCTTTCTATCACCACCGATACCATAGGTATCATCTGCCCCATTTTTATCTGGATCATTGTAAGTGAACGCATACAAAACATCGTGAAGCTCCTCAAGTGTCGTAGGTTCTTCCATGCCTACATTCTCAAGCCAGTCTTTACGAACAATAACCCCTTCTGTTCCTTCTGCATTGAGTGGACCCGGCAGCGCAGGTCGAATAAATCCATAGTGCTGTCCGTCAATCATAAAATTATCATAGCTGAGTTTGGAGCCAACAGATTCCAGCATTTTTTTATATTCTGGCATCTGATCAACCATTTCGTCTATGGGAACAACCATATCATTTTCAACATACATCCGCAGATCCGACACATCAATATCAAAGAAGTCTGGAATATCCCCACCGGCAATCATTGCATTGAGTTTGGTTTTATAATCCGAATTAGGTGTAATAATGACTTCATAATCCGTATTGGTTATCCCAAGTTCACTTTCCCATGCATCAAAAAGCCATTGTTTTGCGATACCTCCATCTGGTGGATAATCGGCAATCCCCTGTCTTATCATTACCGTATACTTTACATCTTTCATGCCATCTGATTCTTCTGACTTATCTTTCTCGGTACTACTCCCCCCAGTATTGGCTGCATCTTCAGTCTTACATGCGGCCAACAAAGTGACTGTCATTGTAAGAACAAGCACCAAAGCAAAAAGCTTAATTGATAACTGCAAAACCTTCCTCCATTTTCTCATTTGCAAACCTCCGTCTAAGTCATTCAATTTTGTTGCTGCACACTCAACTTATCATAAGCTTATTCACTCTGTATACTGTCTATTTCTGATAAACATAGCCATTTATTGCATGTTTACAGTTTTTTGATAGGTGTCACTTTATTATTTACACGCCTTTATTCTTTATCAAGTTCTTTCTGTACTGGCCTGGTGTACAGTTGTCCATTTTTTTGAAAAATCTTATGAAACTCCGGCTGTCCAGATAGCCCACTTGTTCAGCAATCTCTTTGATGCTGTCATTAGAGCCTGCAAGTAACTCTTTTGCTTTGTTGATTCTTACCATGGTGATATACTGCAGTGGCGTCATATTCATATCACTCTTGAATACCCTACTAAAATAAGAGGTGTTGATGCCTATATAATCCGCTATCTGAGTCAGATCAATGTTTTGCTCATAATTCTTATTGATATATTCAACTGCATTATAAACATAAGCATTATGGTCATTACGAAGCGTACTTTCCATGCACTTTGTGGTCATGGCTACAACAGCATTGGAGATCTTGTCACACTTTTCTGTAAAACCAATCTCATTATCAAAAATGATATCCATGACACTTAAACAGTGTTCTTCCAATAAGTTATTGTTTTCCATAAGCGTCGTGATAATACTGTTGAGCATCATCAATATATAATTTGTCTTCCTTTTTCCAAGGCATATCCTCTGATCCAGATTGAATATTTCTTTAAGAAGGTTCTGAGCACTGAATATATCACCACGTTGGATATTCTGAACCAGATTCGTTTTATAGTATTCAATATAGGTATCATCTTCATCCAGTTCCTTTCTAAGGAATCGGATACTGTCATTCTTGATGTCTGTTCCTGATAACAATCTTCTAATCTGCATAAAAACGCTGTTAAGCTCTCTGACCTCATCCATGGGATATGACACAATGGTCCTGATATAGATATGATTCTGTTCCATTATGACCTTGCCTATCTCCTTGACAATGTTGCTAATCTTCTCTTCTAATTCAATATCGCGAATACCCGATTGCCCATTGATCAGAAAGACAATCTGCTTCATTTCAATGATAACGCCTCCTACCACTTCCAACTGACTAAACAGGTGTTTTTCAATGCTGCTTTTTACAATTACAGCTATCTCTGATGCTTCAATGGGTGCATCACTTGGAATATTCTCTGCAATTCTAAAGTTGATAAGGATATAGTCTTTGCTTTTATCTTCATGGATTACATCAACAGATTTAAGATAATCGGCAATCTTATCTTTATGATTAACACGTCCCCATAATAGCTCCCTAAGCAACTGTTCCTTGACTATATTTCTGTTCTCCACAAGCTTATGTATATAGTCCTTATTCTCGCTTTGGAGCCTTCTGAAAGAAGCTTCTATCTTATCAAAGATACTGCCTTTCAGGGAAAATTCATCATTCACAACAGTTTCTGCCTTATACAACTTTTCACTAATTTTTACAATGGGTTTGACCTGTTGTTTTGCTAGAACATAAGCCATACCGATTGACACCACCATTAGAATCAAGATGATAGAAAGTGCAAAATAGATACTGTTTCTTAAAATACTTTTGAGACTCTCATTGCCATATGTGCGCAGAATTGTTATTTTATACGGTTCAGCCGTCTTATAGGCAATAATATACTGTTTTTCATCACGAATGCCTATCTCTTCGCCTGAAGTCACATAACTCTGGTCTATATCTGCCGTAACCATGGTTTCATTTCCAGCAAATAACACCTGTCCGTTTTCATACAGCAACATCAAGTTCTCACTGTCCTCTGATTCAAGCATCCTATTTGGATCGAACTCAAAAATCACAATGATATCATCATCATAGTTCATCCTCGGCAAAACTGTTGCTAAATAGATCTTGGGCTCTCGGTTATAAAAATGCCACCTATAACCTTTTTCAACAAAATCAACAATAAGTTCCTTCTCCATGACATCATCCAACTGCTCAATTCTGGAATCAGATGTAATCAGCTTCCCAGAATTAGCCACATAGACACCGGCTCTGTCAATGATTTCATTATTCCTTTTGAATAAAATCAGATTATCCATTAACCATGAATAAGAATAAAGAACGTTTTCATAGCTGCTGCTCTCTATTTCCTGTAACTCTTTGGATGCATTAAGCAGCAAAAGGTAACTATTAATCTTGCCTACCGTATCCGAGATTCTCTTTGCATCAGCCTCCACACTTTTCGTATAGATTTCAAGCTGCTCTTCATTAATTGTTGGTATTGTTGAACGGATGTAAATTGTACAAAAAATCACCACAGGAATGATAACTGCAATAAAATAAGACATGAATGTTTTTAGAAAATACTTCAGCAATAAGTCGTTTTTTTTCATAAAATTCCTCACTTAGTACTAGAGCTTTTAATTGACTACTCATCATTTACATCATTTAATCCAGTTAAATGATTAACTTGGCTTTAAAAAATCTCATTTAAGAAGTATACGAACTTTTCCTAAATTATGAGCATTGTCCATATGCTTTAAGATTAATCTTCTACATATACAATATATCAAGAATTTAGAGCTATGTACACTCTCTTTTCATGATAATCATAGCCAATTATTTCAAAATGTCAACTCTTTGCTATGAAGTCAATTTTTAGTACGTTTCATTTATCCACGATTATAATGTAAACACGTTAATTATGCTATCCATAAAACGTTAACGTATTAACTTTGTAATACATATCCTAAAATTTATAGGCTAAAGTCGGGGTTTTTACTGGCTTAAGAGTGGTAAAAAAAGAAAAACCATATATAGTGATAATAAATGACCTTTACGGCTTGTTGCTATCCCTTAGAACAGATAAGAGCAACAAACGTAACGTTCATTTATTATCACTATATATGGTTTACTATATGACCGTTGTCGGTTTTAGACTTTGTCGACAGCCTGAGAATAATGTTGTTACTCTCATAAAATTATTGGATACTTTATAATTCATTTATCCATTAGATAAAAAATGCCCCCAAAATATTCATGTTATATTTTGAGGACATACCTTTCTAGCTATTAACTTAACATCATGCGGTCATTTGCTAATTCTTGACCACTTACTTCTGCAAACTTTTGAAGAAGATCGTCTACGGTTAATTGCATCTTTTCTTCTCCGCTTATATCAAAAATAATTCTTCCTTTATTCATCATAATAAGTCGATTACCATGGGCAATAGCTTGTTTCATATTATGGGTAATCATCAATGTTGTAATCGTGTCCTTCTTTACAATTTTCTCAGTCGTTTCAAGAACTTTTGCCGCTGTTTTCGGATCTAGCGCTGCTGTATGCTCATCCAATAAAAGAAGCTTGGGTTTTTTCAACGATGCCATTAATAACGTTAATGCCTGTCTTTGCCCACCTGATAGCAGACCTACTTTTGAAGTCATACGCTCTTCTAGTCCTAAATCTAGAGATTTAAGAAGTTCCTTATATTTGGCTTTCTCTTTCGTTGTTATACCTGATCGAAGCCCCCTAAATTTACCTCTACGATTTGCAAGGGCTAAGTTCTCATCAATCTCCATGCCGGCAGCAGTCCCCATCATTGGATCTTGAAAAACACGTCCAAGGTACTTGGCTCTTTTATGTTCCTGCATCATGGTAATATCTACATTATCAATGAGAATCTTACCTGAATCAATGGGCCACACACCTGCTAAGGCATTGAGAAGCGTTGATTTACCTGCGCCGTTGCCACCGATGACCGTGACAAAATCGCCTTCATTTAATGTAATGGAGACACCATCAAGAGCTCTTTTCTCATTAATAGTCCCTGGATTAAATGTTTTAAATATATCCTGAACAACTAACATATCATTTAACCCCTTTCAATTTCTTAAGCATCGGACTATAAATCATTCTCTTTTTCCAATGAGGTACGGCCAAGAACACAGCTACAACCACAGCCGTTAACAATTTCAAGTAGTTTGTATTAATCCCTAATTGAATAACAAACTGTAACACAATGTAGTAAATAATACCTCCTGCTACGACAGACACTAGCCGTAGAGCAAAATTATGGAATATCCTGCCTAGTACGACTTCGCCTATAATAACAGCTGCAAGACCAATAACAATGGCTCCACGTCCCATATTAACATCTGCAAATCCTTGGTATTGGGCTAACAAAGCACTGGAGAAAGCAACCAATCCATTGGATAACATTAATCCCAACACAATGGTAAGATTCGTATTAATGCCCTGAGCACGACTCATATTTTGATTATTTCCTGTTGCTCTCATGGAGCTGCCAATCTCCGTTCCAAAGAACCAGTATAAGATTGCAATGATAATAATACTACAAAGAACCAAACGATAAATTGTGTTCTCAAAAAATGCAACGTTACGTATTTTTAACAAGGATACCAACAAATCATAATTCAGCCCACTAATACCTTGATTGGCTTTTCCCATAATAGCAAGGTTAACTGAATACAACCCTAATTGTGTTAATATACCTGATAAAATCGCTGGAATCCCCATAAATGTATGTAATATACCCGTTACCATCCCCGCTATCATACCAACTCCAGTGGCTACCAACATACTCATGAAAATGCTGTGGCCACCTATCATCATCATGATAAAAACGGCTCCTCCAGTACACATGGTGCCATCTACAGTCAGATCGGCAACATCGAGCACTTTATAAGTAATAAATACACCAATGGCCATGATTCCCCATATCAGACCTAGAGCAATTGCTCCAGGCATTGCATTCATTAACGACACAAAAATATCCACAATAACAACCTCCGATGTATTTTACTGTTCAAGTGCTTCATAGCCTTCTGGAATTGTAAGGCCTAGTTCTTTACATATTGCAGCATTATATAATTTTGTAATTTTTGGTGAGTATTTTATTTCCATTTTAGAAATATCTGCATCATTAGCCAGTATCTCATAAGCCATTAGACCTGTTTCGTAACCAATGTCATAATAACTAATGGATAAAGTCGCAACACCGCATCCAGCACAAATTCCAGCTTCACCTGCAATAATCGGAACCCCTGCAGGACGACAAATATTATCAATAATACTTGCGTTGCTTGCCGCAGTGTTATCTGTTGGTATGTAGATAACATCCGATTCTTCTGCAGCTTTTGTTGCCACAGCAGCAACGTCATTGGAATCCACAAATGTATATTCCTTAACAGTACGTCCAAGTGATTCCAATTCCTCTTTTACCATTTTCACTTGAAAAGCAGAGTTGGCTTCTGCTGAGCAATATAGAATACCAATATTCTCGGCTTTTGGGAACCACTTCATGATCATGATTGCCTGCTCATCTAAAGGCGCAAGATCTGAGGTTCCAGATATATTTCTTCCTGTTAGTCCATCCTTCATCTCCATTTCTAATGCTGTACCATAGTCCGTAATGGATGTTCCGAGAATGGGAATATCTAACGTACCTGATGCTGCGGCTTGTAAAGCCGGTGTTGCATTGGCCATAATAAGATCAACATTATTGGATACAAAAGAGTTCACAATTGTGGAACATGTGGCACTATCTCCTTGTCCGTTTTGTATGTCAAATTCAACCTGCTCACCTAATTTTTCTGTTAAGGCAGCTTGAAAACCTTCTGTTGCTGCATCAAGAGCATCATGTTGCACAAGTTGAACAACGCCAATTTTGTATACCGAATCAGACTTCTCCCCACATGCAACCAAAGAAATCATCATCATGATAGTCATGATTAATGCACTTACTTTTTTAATACCTTTCATTTCTAATCCTCCTATGTACTCGTCCTTTAATTGATATATAAGTAATTAAACATTATAGCCTATAAGCTTTATTCTGTCAACGTATAAAAGCATTGATACATAACAGTGTTAAAGCACTGACAACCTATTCAACAACCTATTTATCATGCCCCTATTAATGAAGAAAGAGAGCGAAATAAATTTATTTCACTCTCTTACATGCATAGACACTATTTCATTTAACGTATGATATCCATCATTTCACATTTCTCTCCATGGCAATTTTTAAGAAATGACTAGGTATTTATATTGGCTTTTCTTGCTTGACTACACAAATCTTTAACAGCTAACTTATATCTTTTCCCATCTTTAATAAAATGCGAACCACACTGCCTAAATTCGAAATGTACATTTTTTCGGATACACTGTTCTCTAATATCAAGCACCCAATCATAGTCAAGGGGTCGTGCATGTCTATCGGACTCACCACCTACTACAACTAATTCCACATTGCTCAGATACTTTTCTACATCTACTCTTTCAATTAAAGGTTGGCAAATAATATTTTTATGTTTAATGGGCAAAGTAGAGAACAGGGATAGTCGATCATCTGCCCTATCTTGATTTTCGATTGTACAACCTACGGTCACATTCTCATATCCATGTTCCCAATCCTCTGGCATACATGCCATAAACCGTTCAATTCTTTTGGTTAAAAAAGTAAAGTGTAAATCAGAACGCTCTTTTATGATTTTCCAACATTCTGGACGCCAAGGATCAGCCTCTTCAATGAGAAAGTCCGTGGAAAAACATAGAAACACCGTCTGCCCGGATTTCATTTTATATTCTCCTGATTTATTTTTTACAATTGGCATATTAAATTTGCTTGACCGTTTAATCCGGTTGGTATCTACATTTCTTTTACGATCGCCTTTGTGAATATAACAGTATTTACAACCTTCACTATATTTATGGCAACCTCGCCACGGATTCCACATCGCCATGTCTACACCTCTTTGTTCTATTCTCTTATCTGGTTTACTATATTTTTAAAGTCTTAACCGTCTATAATGCCCTTTTTTTATATCCTACGACGTATTTGAAACTTAAAGATATCATTCCGAAGATAATCGTAGGAATATAGAACAGGTATGTTATTCTGATCATAATGTAATTGTTTTAATAAGATAACGCTCTCTTTTCCACTTGAAATAAGTTTTTTTGCATTTGAATCACCAGGAGCAGAAGCGCAGAATTCGGAATCTGCACATAAGATATTTATATTACAGTGAAACATTAGAAATCGAAAGAGAGAACCCGAAAACTGATTATCTTCAAATGCTTTGCCTACAAGATGATAGGGCATATAATTCATGGAATAGACAACCGGTTCATGGTTAACTATACGATATCTTTCTAATTTAACCACTGTAGAATGAGGTGCTATTTGTAACTGTTTGGCTATGGATTCTTTACAGCTAACAAAATCTAAAGCTTCCTGTTTTTCATGCTCTTTAAAACCAGCATGTCGTATCATGGCCCCAATGCTCTCTAGTTTTTGCACATCACTTTCAATAACAGGTAATGGATTCACCACAAAAGTGCCTACGCCATGCTTTACAAAAAGCTTACCTTCTGCTTCCAAATGCTTTACTGCTACTCTATATGTTACACGGCTAACACCAAATAACTTAGCCATATCATTTTCAGGAGGAAGTTTTTCATTAAGTTTAAATGTCTCATTCTCAATAAGACGTTTTAGTTCTAAAATAATGCCATCTGTTCCTTTTCTCATTATATAACCTCATTCATCTTTTTTTAGCCTTACTATCATTATAAGTATAAGTAATCAATAAAGCAAATCTTCATACCACATCCTATGATGAAGATTTGCTTACTTATACTATGACGTGTTATACATCTTTTTTTAAGCTTACTTTCATGTAATAGATACTCACAACACTGGATAATACAAAGAGTATGGTGGATATGGTAGCCGCCATATAATTATTATAGTAGACTGAGAACTCATTAAATAATTCGACACCAAGCATTTTAACTTTGTTCTCACCCATTAAAAATGGGGTGGTAAATCCACCGATGTTTCCAATAAAACAGAACGTAATGACCAACAATAACGTACCTGAAATACTTGGTAAAATAATATCTTTTAGAACTTTAAGTCGACTAGCACCAACATCTCTTGCACTTTCTATTAATGAATCGTTCAACCCTTGTAAAGCAGCACCAATAAGTAGTGTTGAAAAGGGCACATTAAACCATAAATTCATCATAATAATGCCTGTAGATGTATGTAAGATATCCGGTCTAAATGCAAACCCAAAAAGGCTGTTTGAAAGTCGTGTTAGGGCTCCCATGTTTTTGATGATTGTCATAAAAGCATATACAGCTACAATACCTGGAATAAACTTAGGTACGGGTAGAATAGCGGCAATTATAGAGGAAATTTTACTCTTGTCAAATCGCAAATAAAGAGCTAACAATAAACTGATCATCACATTTAAAATCACGGTTATCAGTACAATTCGTACTGTATAGAAAACACTTGATAGATATGATTTTGTACTGAAGAAAACATGGTAATTAGAAAAATCCATTTGCTGTGTACTCTGATTAGTAAAACTTAATAAAGTAGATTCTATAACTGGAAATACAATAAATAGGACAACCATGATACACGAGGGCAGTACAAAAATAATACCTTTAAGATGTCCTATATTTCTTTTTTTTAGCATATTATTTGCTCCTAATTACTCTATGGTTGCTATTTTTTCGTGCCACTGCTTTTTGAGTTCTGTGCTTAGTTCACCGATTGAATAGGTTCTGTACTTGGATACCTCTAACCCTGCTAACTTATCAACGACATCTTTGTTCAGTAAATCTGTATCAATAACAGGAATAGCATACATGTTGGAAACAAATACTTCTTGTCCATCTGGTGATGATAAGAAATTAAGTACTTTTGCAGCAGCTTTAACGTGTTGACTTTTTGAAGGAATAACCACATTGGCAAGTCCACCTGTAAATGATGGTTCTAACTGTGTCATCATAATACTCTCTGGAACCAATCCGTTAGCTTTTTGTTCCATTAACATGTCATTCCACATGGGGGTCATATCAATTTCACCACTTATAAGCAGGTCCAGTGCACCTTGGTTTTTGAATGGGTAGTGAATGCTACCTGCTGTTTTATACATGTATGGGTGAAGCTCTTTTAATATATCAAAACCTGTATTCCATTGGTCTTGCCACTTGGTATCATCTGAATGAATGGCTTCTTCAGGAAGCTTATTATAGATGGTTGTAACTAAAAATGAATCCCCTGAACCACCAGAGCCTGGCTCACAATAGGCAAATCTTTGAGGGTGTGACTTAATATAACTGTACATGTCTTCAACTGTTTTAGGCACTTCTTTTACTGCATCTGCATTATAAGCAAGAACAACTGTGCTACCTCTGTAAGCCATAGCCTTGTGTGCATTAACCGCTGGGAATGCGACCACATTCTTTAAATTTGGAACCAATTTTTCATCAATTGTCACTAAGGCATCTTCACCGGCTTCTTTCACAATTTTAATAAGGTCTCCATCTGAAATATCCATAATATCAATATCAACATTTTTTTCACCAGCTTTTTCAGCTGCAAGAAGTCGATCGACACCACTTTGTCCACCCGTTCCTGATGCAACATAGACAATATTAATGTCTACAGAATCGTCTTGTGCTTCAAATGCCTCTTTAAACTTCTCCCAGTTAGCCCTTACATTATCAGAGCCACCGATATACACATTAACTTTACTTTTATTACTTGTTTGTTCCGTTCCACATCCTACTACAGAAATCATTAACAGTAACATTAGCATTAAACTTGTAATTTTTTTCATGATTGATCTCCTTTTCTTAAAAATATATAAGAAGCACCATTGCTTTTTATATCCTACGATTAGCTTGCATACACATGTTCATTGGTTACTGAAAATCCAATCTCATTGCCTTTTTGACAAACTGTTGACAACTCTTTTGAAACATAAAGTACCACTTTCTCATCATGTATCATACAGTCCACGGATACATAATGCCCAACAAGGGTTGACGCTATGATTGTTGCTCGATACATCCCTTGTTCCTCTATCACAATATCTTCTGGTCTAAACCCTATACGTTGACCATTCACCTGAAGAAAATTCATCTCTCCCATAAAATTAGCGACAAAATATGTACTGGGATTCTCATAAACTTCATTGGGTGTACCTATTTGCTCGATGGTACCTTTATTCATCACGATAATCCGATCCGAAAGACCCATTGCCTCTTCTTGGTCGTGGGTAACAAATACAATGGTAATACCCGTTTCCAACTGAATCCTTTTAATCTCTTTCCTCATTTCCTTTCTAATCTTAGCATCCAATGCGGAGAAAGGTTCATCAAGAAGTAAAACGGAAGGCTCTAATACCAAAGACCTTGCTATGGCAACCCGTTGCTTTTGCCCTCCTGATAATTGTTTCGGGTATTTTTTTATCTGGTCGCGAATATGTAACATATCCAATGTATCCTTTATTTTTTTATCCATATCTTTTTTCTTCATTTTTCTGATTTTAAGTCCAAAAGCTAGATTTCTGTATATGTTCATATGAGGCCATAGATTATAACTCTGAAACACCATGGATGTAGGTCGATTCTCAGGCTTAATATGATGTATCTCTTGGTTATCTAATGCTATACTTCCTGAATCAATTTGATTAAACCCGCCTATTGCTCGTAAAATAGTCGTTTTCCCACATCCAGAAGGCCCAAGCAACGTCACAAACTCCCCTTTTTTCACTTTAAAGGAAATATCTCGAATGCCATCACCATTTTCAAATACTTTATTGATATTTTTTACAACAAGCTTATCCATTTTTTCACCTCTAATTTATTTTCATACTATCTAAAATTGATTTTGCCCCTAATAACTTAATGGCGATAACCAGTATTACAATAATGGGTACAAGAAGCATTAGAGCAAGTGCAGCTCCTGCTGTACCCGGATAATCAAAAATAACCGAATACATTTCCACAGGTAACGTTTTAATATTGGGCAGCCCAACTAATAGTGTGCCTGCCCCCTCTTCCATAGAGCCTAAAAAAGTAAAGAGAGATGCAACCATGATGCCTGGCCAAGCTAGCGGAAGTGTCACATAGAAGAATGTTCTTATTGGACCAGCCCCAACATCTTTTGCGGCCTCTTCTTGATCCATGCTTACACTTTTAAAGGAAGTACTGCTAATCCATATCATCATCATTAAGGAATTAATCACATGAATAATAATGACCCCTGCAAATGTTCCCATTAGATTTAATTTATAAAACATAACACCTATGCTGGCGTAAAGTCCTATTCTTGGAAAGGCATTAGACAGTAGAAAAGAAAAATAGCATAATTTTTTACCTACAAAATTAAAGCGTGCAAAAGAATATGCTGCTGGAATACAGATACACATAGAAACCACTGTTGTGACAATCGCCACTAAGAAGGACATAACAAACGAACCAACAACACCTGGTCTGTCTAACACATACGAAAACCATTTTACAGACCAATTCTGTGGTAGATACTGATTATTGGCTAAGTCACTTCGAAAAGCATCAACAAAAAGGTTAACGATTGGAAAGAAAAAGAAAAACATTAATGATGCTACCACTAAGCTGCCGATTATGATTTTTATCCTATTAATCATCGATTTATTGTTTATTTTATGTCTCATTGGGTTACCTTCCTTACATGTTTTGTGAATACACCGTCATTCTAGCAACGACGCTTTAGTGTGTCAATGCATGGAACTTACCCTTAACAATGTTTACAGAAATGTTACAAAATGCAACAGCTATTAACAATTTCTAACATATATTTAATAGACCTCTAGACGACTATATATTATAATAAAGGAATATTTGTAAAAGGAGATGTTGAAAATGACTGTAAAAGTAACGGCACATAGTGGTTTTTCCGGCTATGAAGATAATAAGCTTGAAAGTATTCTAGCGGCTTCACAATTACCCATTGACTGTTTAGAAATTGATGTCCGATTAACGAAAGATAGAGTTGCTGTTTTAGAACATGATGATTGTATTGCAGAAGGAGGCATCTTCATTTCTCAATCTCGTTTTGAGGATTTGCCTTCTCACGTCTTAACCGTTGAAAAGGTATTAACCATTTTATCCCCAACATCCATTCATATCAATTTTGATATTAAAGATATAAAAGTTATACCCATTCTTCATAGATTAATCGTGGGTTATGGCTATAAAAAAAGACACCATCTAACAGGGCTAGATGCTGACCTTGCTTGTCTTGTTAAAAAAGCTTATCCCGAACTTATTGTCTTTATAAACGAACATGGTTACACTAAAACGAAGGAAGATTTATTGAAAAATCTAGAGGAGGGCTATAAGCTATCTAATTGTGATGGTTTCAACATTCATTATTGTGCTCTAAGCCAAGAAATCATTGATTTAAAAAATAAATATCATATTCCCCTATCCGTTTGGACAGTGGATAACATAAAGGATATAAAGATGTGCGCTACATTAGGTGTTGATCGTCTTACAACCAATAATATTGAAGCATTTTTGGAAGGAGCAGCTAATAGCTAATATAATATAAATGTTTATTTTCTTTCTAACAAATGAAGGGACTCTAGCATGCTAGAGTCCCTTCATTTGTTAGATTATATCCTAGTAAATCATTTAACCTATCCATTGTCTGCTTTTTTGAAGGATTCGGTTTTAAAGAATGGTTTAAACTTCCAGTATGTTTCATAACTAAACGTTATACGCAATAATTACCTTTATCTTCAAAATCCAGTATAACCACTGCTTTTTCAAATACAATCTCATATAGTGCCAAGTATTGCCCCATTTGCTCAATGGTTTCTCTATAATCTTCTATTTTGTTTACGAACTCATTTTTCAAATCATAAATGGTAAGTTCACTCTTTTGAACCTTACCCTTCAATTTCACATGTTCCGTTCCCATATGAGGTATTGTTGTGATGGCAATGTTATTGTTTTGCTCAAACTCTTTCACTTTATTATTGTCCTTAAAAGTGGAAAAGAAGATTTTTTTTGATGTTTCATCATAGTAGAAATTCACTATTCTAACGTTTGCCACACCATCTACACTGGTTGCTAAAGCCATGTCATGTTGACTGTTCATGATCCGAAGAAATTCTTTTTCTGTATGCATATTTTATCTATCTCCTTTACTTTTTCATAATGATAGTATAGTCTATAAAGGTGTCAATTAATGATACTTTTAAATTAAGAAAGGGGCTCATATGAGAAAGTCAGAAAGAATCTATGATATGATGGTCTATCTTAACGGCAAAAAATATTTCAATCTCAAAGATTTAATGCATAAATACAACATATCTAAGAGCACTGCATTGAGGGATATACAATCATTAGAAGAAATTGGTATGCCAATCTACTCTGAAAAAGGCCGGCACGGCAAGTACGTCATCTTAGATAATAAGTTATTATCACCCATTGTTTTTACAATAGATGAAATGTATGCCTTGTATTTTTCAATGCTTACTTTAGATGATTACCAAACAACACCTTTTCAATTAAATTTCACCACCTTAAAACAAAAATTTCAAAAATGTCTTTCTGAAAAATACGTGGATGCGTTATCCAAAATGGAAACCATTTTGAGATTACAAGTTTCCAAGCAGCCCAATATCACTCCGTTCCTGAAAGATATTTTAGAAGCAGCCATGTATGAAGACGTATGTAGGGTGACATACACAAAGCAAGAAATAGAAACATGTTACATTGTACAGTTTTATGATATGCGTTCAAAATATGGTCAGTGGTATACAACAGCACTTAATTACGAAACAGGTAATCGGCAAGTTTTTAGGTGTGATAAAATCATAGCATTGGAGGTAACACGTGCATACCAACCTCAACCTTTACATGCATTACAATCTTGTTCACATACCATATATAAGCAACGTGGAGCTACAGCATTCAGTGTTAATATTACCTCAAAAGGCGTGGATTTATTTTATAAAGAGAATTATCCATCCATGAAACTGCATTCTGAAAACGGACAATATAGGATAGAGGGTTTTTATAACAAAGATGAAGAAGATTTTATTGCAAAATATTTTATAATGTATGGGGATGCCATCACCCATATAGAACCGACAGCTCTTAAAAATCTAATTGTCAGTAGAATGGCATTACTCGTTAACCATTTTAAAACACTATAGGATATATGATATAAGGATACTATAAAAAAGCTAAATTGTAGTTCATTAATTGAACGATCATTTTAGCTTTTTTGCATTGTTTTATTATATAAAAACTCTAAATTTTTTTATATATCAGTTTATTTTCTTTTAATTTTATTTTTAACTGAAACAATTGACTCGGTAAGCCATAAGTGTTACAATTCCCTTGTTGCAATTTTTTATTTCTTTTGCAAATATAGGCTAGACAAAAGATAGGAGTGATTAATTCAGTAACAAATTATTAGTTATGTTTTTATTATCAGTAATATCTAAGGGTATATAGTTAACAAAAGAAAGTGAGGGACTACAAATGAAAAAAAGTAAGTGTTTTGAGTTATGGCGGTTTAAAAAAATGAATAGGATGCTAATTTTTTCTTTAATGATTGTTTTAATATTGCCTACTGGAAAGCTATTTGCTTCAACTCCACCGGAAACTAATCAAGAACAAAATGTACAAGAAATTAGTAAGAAAAAAGTTACATGTAATAACCCTATCTTAAATTATGACCTTCCTCATGTGACAGAAGATATGCTTTATGCTTCATTTTGGACCGATAAAGTTGAGCATCCTAATGATATCATTCAGCCCATAGAAAAAATCCAAGCACTAAATAAAGAGAATATCAACAACTTAGATTATTTAGTGGATATATTTTCATTAGGCGAGTCTGTAACAAAAAGTTGGTTAATTGAAGAAATAAACAATATAAGTAAAATATCACAATACAAAAGGTATAACAGTGAAGGACAATTACTCACTCAGGCGTATTATGATCAATTAATACATAATATGAATGAAGAAAGCATTGAAGAAAACACCCCCATAACATATGGTATAGCTGTAAAAAGAACTCAGATTAGAACTTGGCCAACCTATGATAAAGCATATAAGACCAGTGAAAAACAAGACCTTGATCGTTTTTTAGAAACAGCAGCCTATACCATGGAACCAATAGCTATTTTCCATACAAGTAGAGATGGCGAATGGTATTTTGCAGCGACATATAATTATTATGGGTGGATTCCTGTGGAAGATATTGCTATTGCTGAAAAACAAGAAATACTTGACCTCACATCATGTGATGATTTTTTAGTTGTTACAGGTGATAAAGTTTATGCACGAGGCATTGGACGTTGTGATGATCATAGATGCCCTAGTAAAATTCAATACGATATGGGTGTTAGGATACCTTATGTGAAAGTATTACCATCCAGTATACATAAAAATAAAGCAAAAAATCACTATATTATTAAGAGACCCATAAGAAATGAAAACGGTATGATGGAAATTAGGTATGCTAAAATATCAAAAAAAAGTGATGTCAACGTAGGGTACCTCGACTATACAATAAAAAATATTATGAATCAAGCGTTCAAATTCTATGGCGAAATCTATGGTTGGGGTGGCGATAATAATGCCAGAGACTGTTCAGCGTTCATTATGGACATCTTTAGATCCTTTGGGATCACCCTTCCAAGGAATGCAGGCCAGCAAGTGCCTACAACGGGGTTAATTTATGATTTTGAAAATACAACCGATAAGTTAAAACTTCTAGAAACCATGAAACCAGGTACCGCCATATATTTTGATGGTCATGTTATGCTGTATGTGGGGCAACATGAACAAAGACATTATATTATACATGATGTGATCAAGGTCAATTATATGAATGATGACAACGTGATTGTTCCTTACGTACTTGAACAAGTAGCACTTACCTCCCTAGACTTATATAATAACAGCCATGAATTATATATCCATGCACTGACAAAAGGTAATCTGTTCTATTGGGGAATAGAATAAGGTACTACATAAGAGTTTTATAAACCAATGACTAAATGGCCTTCTATCGATCGTGTAAAATCATAGAAGGCTATCTTTATTATTTTATAGCTTTGTTTACCGTCTTTTTCAAATCCCACTACGCTTCTTCTTTGTTCCCTTTAATCCTATGAATTTCATAGCTATTTTAACAATAAGTTTTATCACCTTACTATCAAGCTCTTTATGTGCATTTTTGAGCTCTTTTCTTATTTGTATGTTTTGAGGACAATGTTTCTCACACTTTCCACACGCCGTACAAAGGTTTGCTCCCGATTTACTTGCACCAAATACGCCAAGTACACGGCCTATATATTGAAGCTGGGACAGTCTGCTGTTAAAAAAATACTTATCATTATACTCACTGAATATGGAGGGAATAGCCACTCCAAATGGACAAGGCATACAGTAATTACAACCTGTGCAGGGTACCTTCATCAGGTGTCTATATATTTCCTTAACTTCATCCACAATCTCAATCTCTTCTTCTGACATACTGTTAGCTGTTGTCAAATTTGCAACCTTAATGTTCTCTTCAATATGTTCATCCACATTCATACCACTAAGAACAACACCCACTTCTTTATGGTTCCAAATCCATCTAAGCGCCCAGAAAGCTGCTGATCTTTTTTCGCTGTATTCATCAAATTTCTTCTTCACTTTATCCGGCGCTTTTGCCGCTAAGTTCCCACCACGCAAAGGTTCCATGATAACAACGCCTATTCCTTTTTCATAAGCTTTCTTTAGCCCTGCCAATCCTGCTTGATTATACTCATCTAAATAATTAAACTGAATTTGACAAAACTCCCAATCGTAATCGTCAAGAATCTTTATAAATTCTTCTGGTCTCCCGTGAAAAGAAAATCCGATATGTTTGATTTGCCCACTTTCCTTCTTTTCCTTTATAAAATCAATAATGCCTAACCTTTTCAGTTTTTCCCATGATGTTAAGCTATCAAGCATATGCATAAGATAGTAATCAATATAATCGGTGCTAAGTCTTTCCAACTGGGTGTCAAAATATTTTTGAATCTGTTGGGATTTTGTTATGAAGAAGGTGGGAAGCTTGTCAGCTATGTATACTTTATCTCTAAGATCATGCTTCTTAATAAACTCACCTAATATCACTTCACTTTTACCATTATGATATGGATAAGCTGTATCATAATAGTTAACGCCATTCTCATAGGCATATAGCAATTGTTTCTCTGTTTTTTCCTTATCAATTCTACCATTTTTACTAGGGAAACGCATACATCCATATCCTAAGACCGATAAATCTTCCCCATCATTTACTAATTTCCTATATTGCATATCACAACCTCCTTCAATCGTCGAATAAATAAACGTTAGGATATTAACATCCTATCCGTTTTTTGCACCATTCATGACTACTACAATTAGGGTATACTTATATCACTTTTTAGTTGACACAGTGTCTATAAACTTATTATATGTTTTTACAGACACTGTGTCAACTATTTTTGAAAATTATTGAAAATCATGGTACAATAGCAACGAGGTGAAATGAATGAGATTTGAACGTGCAAGGACTAACGAGCAAAGACAAGAAAGAAAAAAAGAGATATTAAAAGCATGTGCAACGTTGTATGACGAGTCAGGTATTGATGGTGTACATTTTAAAGCAGTCAGTGAGATAACCTCTTTTGTTCGATCAACCATATACACCTACTACAAAACTAAGGAAGAAATCCTTCTGGACCTTCTTCTTGAAGATATTAAAACTTGGTCTTCGGATGTCCATTTCATTATAGAGACACATGACGTGTTATCAAAAGAGCATTACTGTCATGAATTAACAAATACATTTGTAAATAATACGCGGATGCTTCAATTAATGTCCATCCTTTACTCAATATTGGAAAAGAATTGCAGTTTAGAAAAGCTGACCGCATTCAAGTCTGAATTAACAGGCTTAATGCGACCATTGATAACCAGTATAGATAAGTACTTTCCAGATTCAGATGATGATTCAAAACGTACCTTTTTTTACACGTTATACTGCTTTGTATCAGGTTTATATCCAACAACCAATATTACTCAGAAGCAAAAAGAAGCCATAAAAAACTCAGGTATTGACTTTCATCCCGTAGATTTTGGTACGATGTGTTACAAAGGATTGTATGCATTAGCGTCTGAATTGTAGTTACAACGCTACTAAGTCTTTAAAAGTACACCATTTAACAGACGCTTACCTTCTCTTTAAAGGTAATGATTGTTACTCGTATCTTCAATTTTATACACTATCGGTTTAATTTTGAGACTTAAAGTTGTAAATGGGTTTCAATATCCCTTTAATATCAACTGTATCACCAATATGATCCACAATATCTTCCATGGATTTATAAGCCATGGGGGATTCATCAATGGTTTTGGGCGTGACGGATGTGGAATAGATACCTGCCATCTCTTCTTTAAATGCCTTGAATGCGATAAGCTCAAAAGCTCTGGTTCTTGACATTAGTCTTCCTGCTCCATGTGGAGCGGAATCGTTCCAGTCATCATTCCCTTTACCTACAGCCAGTATTGAACCATCACGCATATTAATGGGTATTAATACTTCTGTATTTTTTGAAGCCTTTATTGCACCTTTTCTTACAATGTTATCGTCAAAATCAATGTAGTTATGGGTTGTATGGAAACTTTCAAATTCACAATGGCCAAACATATGTGTCAAAATTTTATCTGCCATTGTCTGTCTATTAAGTTCTGCAAACTGTTGACATATAGCCATATCATGGAGATATTCTTCTCTTTTTTCACCTTCTAAGTAGCACATGTCGTCAGGAAGTTCTTTATCTTTGTAGAACGTTGTCCTTAGTTCTACGATTGCATCTTGAATCTCTTTTCTTCTTCCTTCGCTTTTGTATGATTCAATCAACGCTTGTTTACATTTAATGAATTCATCATTATAGCCAGAATGGTATCCAATGGCTTGTTTCTGATAGTGGTTGGCAACAACATATCCTAGATTTCTAGATCCTGAATGAATCACAAGATATTTGTTCTTATCCTCATCCCTATTCACTTCTATGAAATGATTGCCGCCTCCAAGAGAGCCGATGGCACGATTCCATTTTTTTAAATCCTGTCGCGCATCTTTAAGTAGTTTTAATTGTTCCAGTACTGGCACAAAATCCACTTGCTTATGTTGATTGATGGCTTTTCCGTTTGGTATGTTGTGATGGATAAACTCATCTAATTGCTCTAAAGCCATGTCAACTTTCCCTAATTTCACCGTTAACATACCACATCCTATGTCTACACCAACAATATTGGGTATCACTTTTTCTCCTAGATTAGCTGTGAAACCAATGACACATCCTTTTCCAGCATGGACATCTGGCATGATGCGAATCTTAGCGTTAGAAAAAGATTCAATATCACATAATTCTTTAATCTGGGTCATTGCACCTTCTTCAATCACATCTGTATAGACAATGGCTTCATTATATTTTCCTCTAATAATCATTTTATCTGCCCCTTCTTTATGCTTTCTGATGCCATTATAACCCCTATTGTTACATAAAGATTGTTCAGTTAAATAAACCTTTAATTTTTTTTCATATTTTTCGTAGTAGTGAAGGGTTTTCTTTGCATCAGCGATTATTTCTTCTCTAAGTTCTTTTGGTTCAATGACTTCACATCTTGAACCAAAGGAAAGAATAAACTTTTTTATGACCAGAGTGTTTCTCATATCGGCTTCAAAGAGATAGATATGCATGTTGGAATCAAGGCATCTAACCACTTGATTTTGCCCATAAACCTTTTCTTCTAACATACGGCCCATTCTTCCATATACTTTTAATTTGACATGGGTAACATGTTCTTTGGCTCCTTCTTTATCAAAAAAGGCTTCTTCTTTATAATGACTGTCTATCGTATACCCATCCTTTAATAATTCAATGTCAATCATCCTGTGTAATTTAAACTTATTAAAACTTGAAAGCATATGTTTTATGCTTTCATCATAAGCAAAAACAATCCAGTTGGTATATTTAAATAACTTATAGGGATGAATAATATGGTAACTGTCTTTATTATAGCCTTTGTATAATATTTTCACTTTCCTTTTGGAATCAATGGCCGTCTGGATGATATAATATCTTCTTTCAATTTCCTCTGAAGGCATGCTTAATGGAAAATGACCATAGAGTGCTAACGCTTCGTTATGTTTAGTCTGTTCATTTTCTAAAAATGCATTCCCTAGATAATCAAGTAATGTTTTTTTATTGGGTACATTGCTTTCTTTTAAGAGGTACTCATATGCCGTGCCAAGTAATTTTAGTTGGATGTCATTCATCTTCATGCTTGGAAGCATGGCATCAAACTCCAGATAATATCCTCCATATTTACCTGATTTATAACCAATTGGATAACCTGCACCATATAAAGTATTCTTATAGTTATTTATATTTCTTGTTGTTTCTTCTCCAAGTAAATATGCAATCTCCGCCTTCTTAACATATTTCTTAGATTTAAGGATTTTGAGAAGTCTTATACATTGTATGGTTTTATTTGGTTTGTCATATTTTTTTCTTGGCATAGGTCATCCTCTTTTACGTTATTTGTTTTAATTGTATCATATTGCTGGTCCTATTTCAGAAAAAAACCTGGGAACAGATGTGATTAAAAAAGCATGCTCTTCGAGCATGCTTAAATTGATTTATAACGTAGTACCCTTGTTTTCAAAGTTTTTTAGAGGAATCTGGACATTGAAGCTATCCTGCTTCTCGTTATCAACAGCTGCTGCACACAAAAGTACTTTTGGCTGTCCATTTTCTATGTATAACTGTGGGCGTTCTAGCCAAGCAAGATCTTCCTTTTCACCATCCGACCAAGTGAAGTGAATGTCAAAAGCAAAAGGATTATTTCCCGGAAACCAATCCATCCCATTATCTGATTCAAATAAAGCTGTGGAATGCACATCTGATTTGGTGAAGTATCCCTGAAAATCTTTAACCAAAGCATAGTACTTACCATCGCCATACCAGATGAAAGGGTCCTCAACAGACCAATCATTTTCTGGATTTTGCATGATCGGTTTATCCGCTTTCTCAAAAGGCCCTAAAGGGTCTTCTGCAATAGCAACACCACAAATAACAGGTCCACCTTTTGGCATGTCACCATTGCCTACTGCCTTATAAACCATCAAAATGCGACCATCAGGCATGAGAGCAGCAGAAGGATTACTGGTCATCAAATGGTCATAGGAGTCTTTCGTCACATCGATAACCGGTTGATCCAATCGATGCCAAGGACCTGATGGATGATCTGCCCATGCAACACCAACTCTTTGATTATTACGGTAAACCCACCATTCAGGGTCTTCGTGATCAATCACTTTACATGGATCCATCCCATAAGTTCCCATATAATACATATAGTATTTTCCTTTGACTTTGATAACGGTAGGGTTATGAATACTACTACCATCCCAATACCCATCACCCCGTCCACTTATAACAGCCCCTTTGGGTTCAAATGGCCCAAAAGGTGTTTCCCCAACAGCATAGGCAATCTCACTATGTGATACCCAAGCACCATGACCAAATTCCTCTTTCCAGCGGCTATAAAGCAAATGGTATTGACCATCATCACACTTTGTTAATGTAGCCCCCCATACTTTATAACCTTCTTCTTGAAATACTGCAGTCTTACTTGCTGGCATCATCATTTTATTAAAATCCATATACAATCCATCTCTCTTTCGTTTAACTTATCCATAAGCTCATGGCTCATGGATACATGCCTAACGCCTACTTGTTACTGACATGATTATTTATTTTCCAACATGTCAATTGGTGTATAGTATCTCACATAATCGACTTCCATAATGGAACCATCCGCAGCCTCTTCATCCAAGTAGCCAGCAAATCCTGGTAATACAGCTACAGATAAATAGATTTTAAGGAAATCTGGATCATATGGAATACTCTTCGTACTTCTAATCAGTTCATCATTAACGAATACTTGATACGTATCACTGTTCTCAGGTGAATCCCATGGATCAATACCATTATTTTCACGTAACATACCACCAATTTTAACAAATTGGTTGCCAAAGGTTGCTTCACCCGTTCCTAATGGATAATACATATGATGGTTGGTCAAACGCAGCGGTTTACCATTCTCATCTTTTCCATGCCAATGTAAATTGGTTGATAGTTCATAAGGATAATGACCTTCATTAAAGTCAAGCTCTAAGAATTTAGGTGATTCATAAAGCCCATTTTGAGTCATTGCCCAGAAACTCTGATTTAAGCCTGTGGCTTCTGCAAGCTTGTAGGACGCTTCATAATAACCATACTTCATCATGGTCTCTCTTGTCATCACATTACCAGTAGTCCAAGTATGTTCAAAGGGATATTTATCAAGATGTTCTTTTCTAGTATGAATTTTGAACAGACCATCTGACACTTCCACATTCTCTGGTATTCTGGCACTGTGTGTGACTGGATTCCCTAAGACTCTATGGGCTGAATCCACAATCCACTTATCGGTTAAGTTGGCACTATAACCATCCACGGCTACATAGTCAAACTCGTCTACAAAAGCTAATCGCCAATTGACAGGCAGAGCTTCTGAAAAGACTTCATCACTTATTTGTCCGTCAACGGATGCAGCGATGACACTTAGCTTGATGTATCTGCCTGCTACTTCTTCCGTAGGTGTAAAAGTTGGTGAAGTTGCCCCGCTAATTTTCTCAAATGCTCCGTTAGCAGTGTTCCCTACATACCACTGATATTGCGTTGCGTCAAGGTTTTCATTATAATTCAGTTCATGTGTGTATGTATAGGCAGCTTCAATCTTACCGTCTATCGCCACACCTTTGATATTTTCAGCATTAACCATCTGTCCAGTGACATGGACATGAGCTAATTGTGGTTTAACAATTTGCTTCTTGAATGGACCAATAACCTGGGAAAATACTTCTTCACCATGGCCATTGAGTTGCTCATTCTTAGGTGTTATGCCTACCTTAATGTATTTATCTTTATAGTCGCTGGTAATTACTTTGGTGATGTCTTCAAGTGAATGAACTAGACCAGACTCAATTAACACCCAGCCAGAAGTTTTGTCGTTATCATCATCGTCATCATCATCTTCGTCGTCTTCATCGTCATCATCATCGTCATCTTCGTCTTCGTCGTCATCATCATCGTCTTCTTTATCATCTTTTTGTTCATGTTTTTCAATTTCGTCATAATCATCCGTATAATACCATGCATACATGCTTTCACCTTCGCTGTCAAAGTTAGCATCATAATAATCATAAGTTGCTGTTAACGTATAATCAATCCATGGCTTTCCATTTAGTGTTACAGCTCTCGCTTCAGGTGCTTGATCATTCTCTGCAACAGGTCCCATCATCACTTCATCACTGGCACCAACGCCATTAGCATTTTGTGGTGTTACAACCAGCTTTATGTATTGATGACGATCCTCTTGTTGTAACGTATATGTAATGGTATCCATAGCCGTTGTTGTCCCAGCACCCACTTCAACCCATTGATCTGTGTTTTTATGTTCCCCACGAAGCCACTTATAAGTGGTACCATCTTCTAGGTCACCATTTATATCCATATAATCATAGGTTCCTTTTAATGTGTGTCCAGGTGCTAGACTGCCACCAAATTGAAGATTCTTAATATCAGGTAATACATCATAATCACCCATGCGCTCAAATTTTACTGCATCGGCTCGTATGACTTTACCCGTGGTGTTAATCAGCTTCACATAAGCTTCTTCGTCAGGTCTGAACTTAAAAGTCCCTAGTTCAATCCATGTACCGTTATTTTCTGATGTAAAACCTGTAAAATCCAGCAAACCGCTATGCTGCACATTGTTACCAGAGCCAATTTCAATGCCTGGCATAAGTACATTGTTATCATGATAGGCTGGATAATAGTAAGATACCTTATATTCCCCTACCAATGTCCCTGTCATATACCATTTACAATGAACACCTTTTATTTGATTCCATCGATGACTGCCCTGATAAGACTTACCACCATATGAACTTGAACCAAAGTTCTCACTCTCATAATAGTTCTTAAGACTTGCATTGTCAATAATATAGGTGCTGTCTATTGGTCCGATGACATTACTTTCTACCATGTCACCAACACTCAGTTGAGTCGCTTTATTTTTAGGTGTGATTCTTAGTTTTATATATTTACCACAATCACCATTAGCCGTAATGTATTGCATGAGTTTGTTATCAAGGGTCTCACCACTTTTCACAACCGTCCACTCTGCATCTACAGTATTGCTATCTGAGGTAACCCATTCAAATGTTGTGCCGTCTTCTTTGTCATTATTCACATCCGTATATGTATATGAACCGTTGATTCGACTTAGTAAAAAGGGGTCGCCTTGTATATTTACATGGGTTGCCACTGGGGCTGCTTCGGGAAGTGCTGGGGCCACTAGCTTTCCAACAACATAGGACCTGGTATACCCATTAGGATATGTAGCACTATTATTTTTTGGTGTTATTTCTAACTTAATGTAATGGCCTTCGTCACCACTAGCAAGAACATAGTGTAAATCATCATTACCCGTTACCGTTCCTGATGTTATGAGCTCCCAGTTTTTAGAAGCTAAATGGGTTGCCCGTAATAAACGATATTGGCTTCCTGCTTCCACATCACCATTATCATCTGAATAATCATAACCACATACGAGGGTATCTTTCACGCTGTAACTCTCCGTTTTTGGCTCCACGACTAACTCTGTCGCTTGAGGTGGTGCAGGCAAATCCACAACGAATTTGGCTGAATCAAGTCTTAATTGTCTGACACTGCTGTCGTTATGTAATTCTAAATATTCATCTCCAGAACCTGTGAAGGTGTAAATACCAAGGTTCATGTAGCCATGATTACCACTTGCTAGATTCACATCTTGAGTATGTGTCTCACCACCTGCAACAACTGTTGCTGTAGCCTTTGTCGTATTCCCAGAATGGATTAATCGGTTGAGTAACACCCTATAGCTACCAGGTTCTAAAGTTGGTGTCCACCTTCCATAACCATCCGCTGACTTACTATAGAGGTGATTAACACCATGTCGAGTTGGAAATGTTGAACCACCTGTTGTACTGACACCAAAGGTAACAGTAGGTGCAGATGTAAAGCCTTCATCCACATTATCAATAATCACTGCTGTTGGTAAATTAGGATTCCATGTATTTTTTACCACAATGGTAGTTTCCGCCGTTTGGTCATCTACACCGACGGTCACTGTATAAGTAATATCTTCATCTGCAAGACCTATTCGGCTAGAATAAAATGTTACTGGAATATCATAGTAGTATTGACCACTATCTTCTCTTATACCTTCTGTTCCAGTTATGATTTGATTATCCGCATAGATAGTGTCTAATACTACACTGTTTTCTTTCACCACAAAGGTGACGGTCTTTCCCTTAACCGATTCAACATCATTTGCATAAATGCTGGTATCAACGGTTATTTCACCACTATCACTAACATTGTTAATTTCAGTTGTTGTGATGATGGGTGTTACTTGATTCCTTTCAACGCTATTAGGTGAAGCCTGAGCATTAACTTCCATATTAAAACCACTTAATTGATTAAGGACTAGAATTAATCCCAGTGTTCGTACCATCATTTTTTTTATCATCGTATACCCTTCCTTTATCATTCTTATTAAATTATGAAAAATACATTATAAATGTCCTAATTTATGCAAACAATTAAAGTCGGTATTTGTGTTTACCCGATCCATCGTAATTAAACAATAATGATCGGTATAGTTTAGTATCCTTCCAAAAGCTTCAACTAAAGCTTTAAGGGGCACATATATGCCATCGTTGATTCGCTGACACCTTTCCTTCATTTCTTGCTTATTCTTCTTATAGTAAAAATCATATGAACCTATCTTAAACCGAATCATATAATCTTGATAAAAAATGGTTATATGCTCTTCTTCATCCATTTCTATAGTCCCTGCACCGAATACTGCCATCATCTCATTAAGAGGTACCATCACCGTGTCATTAACTTTTATGACCTTCTGCCTATAGTTAATTTTCACAGGTACACCAGATGAAAGAAGCTTATGACTACCTACTTTCATTAATATACTTTGATCTAATATTTGACGCACTTCTCTCGTATTATCCTTCTCAAAGATAACGGATTCAGCAGATAGGAACTCTTCTTCATTCTTTGTTAAACTATGCAGGTTTACATAAGACGATTTATCCAACGCAAAATAACCTAGATGGATATGAGTTGAGTCACTTTTTTGGGATAGTTGTTTACGGGTACACCCTTTTGTATGATGAATGTCCACTTGTATGGCTTCTGCTCTGTTCTCATAGCAAACATTGTAGAACCATACATGATATTGACCTGGTTCTTCTATACCTGGTCTATAGACGACGGTTGGTTCATTAGCAGTCAAACAACATCTACTACCACCTAATAAACCAGCTAAGCCACTATTCTGCCAATGGTTACCGCTTTCAACATAATACCCGCTATCACCATGTGGACCAACACGAATTTCACCAAGATTCAAATATGGTTTTTCAATCTCTCCATCGAAAGTCGTTACATCTGTATACGTCTCTTCACCATCGACTTGCTGTAATGTGACACAATCAATCCATAGCTCACTACCAGCATCCGCTTTGGAATTAAACATGATCTTGCATTCTCCAGATGTTATGCCTATATCCTTCAACAAGACCGTCTGCCATTGGTTGTTATCATCACTAGGGACGGATAATTTGTACGTTTGTAAATGTTCACTTGAAATCACAATGGTATGACCTTTGCTGTCTGTTGTTTTCACTTTTGCTTCAAATGTGTATGTGCCAGCTGGAAGAAAAGATATTTTAAGCCATGTGTTGACGTCATAGTCCTGTTCATGATAATGTCGCAGTACATAATCCCCATCATAAGCCATATCTGTCTGTAACACCATTGAAGCCTCTGGTTGATTGCCGCTTTTATACCAACCAATTGGTATGGATGTATCCTGTGGGTCCACATACTCAAAGCTTGAATTAACCACCATATTGACACCATTGAGAGGTAAATTATAATAGCGAAAATACGCCCAGGATGATTCCCCTGGCAGACTTTCAAGACAAATATGTCTATCAAAGTAATCACTTGCGAGAGCCGTTAACCATACATTTTGTGGCCCATAGAATTTGGGATTTTTTATACGTCGAATCAAAGTACCATTAAGATACCAATTCAGTTGATTTGGAAGCCACTCATAACCTAGAACAAAAGATTCTTTTGATGTATCAAACGGCTCATAATCCAAGGTCCCAATTTGCCCTCCTATGGTTTTCTGTCCACCAATGTAATAATGAAGATTCGTACCAATGAGGCTGGGTCTACCAGAATCTACCTCATAGCCATCAATTTCTAAGATGATATTTTTCTTTGGCATTGTGACCCCATCACCTCCACCCATGCCCATTGACCAAAAGGATGAATGCAGCCCGCCTGTACCGCCAAAAAGTGTACCTTTTACTTCATAATAACCGTAACCAAATAAATCTTTGCTGATCAAGCCTCCACCTGTGTATACGACTTGATCCTCTATGGTTTTATAATCCATACGAACAGTTAAACCATTAGCAATGGTAACGTTCTCTTCTTCGTTCAAACCACCTAACCTTTCTCCCTCTCTGTAAATCCACCTTTCCTCAACGTGTTTTTTATCATGAAAATCCTCTTCAAAAGCCAGCATATATTGTGGATGAGGTTTAAAATATGAATCTGCTTTCATCCTCCTGGTACCTCCATCATCAAAAATTGTAGGCTACAAATAAAATAAACCTGCAACAAGCCATCGCTGACCTGTTGCAGGATGATACCTGTTCGATACCTGTTATTTCAAGGATTTTTCAATATAGGCATTCATTTGTTCCACATAGTCTGAACCACCTTTTTCATACCATTTTGCAAGTGCCTCATCGTATGCATCAACACTTAATTCGCCAAGTATAATCTGTGTAACGGTATTATTCATGGTTGTTGAATAATCAATGTACGCTGGTTCAAGAGCTGCATTTGGTACATAGTCACCACCAATTGAAGGCATGACACTAGCAATAGCCATATCAATGTGACTCTGTACTTTCGCTTTTTCGTCTGGACTTAAACTTAAGTTAAGGAATATCTGTGCATCCCCAGCTCGCCTTACAAATCGACCGTTCCATCCAATACCTTCACCTTTTTCCATATAAGGATCTAGAGGTGATGGTTGACCATCAACCATTTCAAAACCAACGCCTTCTCCACCCCATAACAATTGTTCGTAGTAGAAATCATCAGATAACATATAGTCAAGAATGTCAACAACCAGTTGAGGATTTTCTGCGCTCTTCGTTATAGCCCATCCTCCCCAAGCACCTGATGCCATGGTACCACCAACAACTTTTCCATACTCTTCGTTAATAATACCTGGGATATAAATCATTTCAGCGTCGGGATTAAGTTCTAAAGCTTTGTTAATTCTTAACTTCACATGACCTGGGAAAGTAACCATCATACCGTATGTCCCTTGAACAAATTTTGTTGTTAACTGATTGTTCTTAAGTATTGGCCACTCAACATCAAAATAACCTGCTGTATATTCATCTTGTAAATATTGAAGATAGGCTTTGAACTTGGTAGTGTCTTTATCTAACCGCATGTCCATGTACTCATATGAGCCACTATCAGCTTTTTGCCATCCCAGAACGCCAAAAGCTCCCCCAATAACATCAGAATTTCCAAATAGACTGACCATTTCTCCAGTAGGTGTTGCTGACAAGGCTAAACCATAGGTATCATCTACACCATTGCCATCAGGGTCATCTGTTTTGAACTTCCTGTTGATTTCATTGAACTTTTCAAGTGTAATGGGTTCGCCTTCCACTAAATCAATCCCAATAGCGTCAAGCCAATCTTTTCTAATGGCAAACCCATCAGCACGTACAACAGATGATCTTGGAATACCAAAGACTTGGTCATCTTCAAGCAACTTAAATGCATTCCAGCTTGATTCAAGTGTATAAGCTTTAATGTTTTCTGCACTTTCAATAAACGTATTAATTGGAACAATACTGCCTACTGAAGCGGCATCTTTAAGTAACGTATCTTTGGCATTATCGAATAATATAGCATCTGGTAAATCACCGGATACAAAGGTTAATTGAAGTCTTTCTGCATAATTTGCTGATGGGGGTACTTCAATTTCAAGTTCTACATTGAATTTTTCTTCAATCATTGCAAGAGTATTTCTTCCAATAAGTGTGTTCTCAGGTGTCCCCATATTCGCCATCAAACGAATTTTAACAGGTTTGTTGTTCTTGGCGTTGTTATCGTTTCCGTCAGCTACTGAATTCCCACTAACTTTTTCACCATTTGAACCACTATCCTTTTCAGATGTTTGACCACACCCTGCCAACATGGATATTGTCAGCACAACTACCATTAGCATGACTCCTAATTTTTTCATTTCTCTTCTCCTTCTCTCTGATTATTTAACTTTAACATAATACTTACTCTGTTGCATGCTTCAACACATCAACGATAAAGTATTATTGACTGTTAACCTTTTACTGCCCCTACCATGACGCCTTTGACAAAATACTTCTGAATAAATGGATAAACCATGATAATGGGTAAAATCACCACAATTAATGAAGCATATTGAATGGATACGGCTGGTACGGCATCTGGTTCTAACTCTGCCAGGTTACCGCCTGCTGATGAAAAAGCTGCATCAGCTGCCATGATAATCTGTCTAAGATATAACTGAAGAGGCCATTTGTCAATATCTCGAATATAAACAACGCCTTGAAAATAACTGTTCCAATAAAGTACTGCTTGAAATAATCCAATAGCCGCTAGTGCAGGCTTTGATAATGGTAAGATAATTTTTAAAAATGTATGAATTTCTGATGCACCATCGACTCTTGCTGACTCTACAAGGCTATTGGGTATGGATTCAAAAAAGCTTTTCATAAGTATTAAATAGTAAATAGGCAGTATAGATGGAAATATCAAAGCCCACAACGTGTTATAAAGCCCAATGCCTTTCATGACTAGGAAACTCGGTATAATCCCTGCACTGAAAACAAATACAACTAAATAGTAGGTCATAAATATCTTTTTACCTTTTAGCTCAGGTCTTGATAAAGGATAAGCAGTCAGTGTCATTAAGAATAGGGATAATACAGTCCCCACAATGGTTACAAATAAAGTATTGCCATAACTTTTGTACATTAATGGACTACTAAATACAATACGAAAAGCATCGAAATTTAGATCTTGAGGAAAAATCATCAATGGATTTTTCAAAAAAGCTGTATGACTACTAAAGGCTACAGCAATCACATTCATAAATGGATACAACATGATGACACAGACTAGGAACACCAAACCATAGGATGTTATCACCAGGGATAGGTCACTCCATGATATTTTTTTGACGGAAACTTTACCCATCACCACAAACCACCTTCCTCTCTCATGGATTTTGCAATCTTATTGGTTGTTAATATCAAAACTAAAGCAATGATGGATTCAAACATCCCAATAGCTGAGGCATAGCTGAACCTTCCCATCTGAAGACCCGTTCTATAGACATATGTCTGAAGGATGTCACCTACTTCGAATACAGGTGAACTGATAAATAACAACACTTGCTCAAATCCTGTTCTAATGGTTGAGCCTACACTAATAATTAATACGATAACTGCCGTTGGCATAATGCCAGGAATGGTAATTTTCAGAAGACACTTCCACCTGTTCGCACCATCTATCTTTGCCGCTTCATAGAGCTGCTGGTCAATCCCCGTCAAGGCTGCCATATAAATAACTGTTCCATAACCTGCCTCTTTGAATAGGCTACTACCAACCAAAATGCCTCTAAACCATTCTTTACTCTGTAAAAACGGGATAGGCTCCGCACCAAACATCCCTAAAACCGTGTTCACTGGACCACCGTTAACCGTTAAAAGAAACTGGAAAATCCCAGCGATAACTACCCACGAAATAAAGTGGGGCAGATATACAATTGTCTGAGCTACTTTTTTGGCTCTTATAAGCCTAATTTCGTTCAATAGAAGAGCTAGAATGATGGGAGCTGGAAATCCAACAATAATGCGATAGAAAGTAATGATGATTGTATTCTTAAAGACTCCCCAGAACTCTGAAGATTCAAAAAGCAAATATTTGAAGTGCTTAAGTCCCACCCATGGACTATCAATGATACCTGTATTAATGCTATAATCTTTAAATGCTATGATATTCCCTAACATTGGCAAGTACTTGAAGATGAATAATATCAGTATTGATGGCAGCAAAAAAGCATAAAGCCATTTGTGTTTCATGATATCATGCAAGTTCTTCTTCATCCTTGTCCTTCTTGATATGTCACTCATTTGAACACTCCTAATCTCTTTATTTACATTTATTGTATCGAAAATCAATGCCTAACATAATGTCTTGATTAGAGAATATGGTTCACCTTTTTTACTCATTTCTTTTACCCTTACGCTAAACGTCACTTTTTTTATTCTCATAGTATTCATTTTTTATACTTAGCATCATGCACAGTACAAAAGTGACTTCGTCACGCTTTATTTTAGCAGTAACTTGCATTTTCAGAAGTTATTTTTGTACTGCGCATCAAGATTTTCTCGTTCACGAGAAATATCTGCGCATAAATTCAATTCTTTTTTTCTTGTTGGATAGGAGAACTTTCGTGTCCAACAAGAAAAGTATGCTTTGCATACGTTTCAGGCGGTATAGAAAAGTAGGATCCATTGCGAGCAAGATACCGTACTTTCCTATACCACAAAAAAACACCTGAATCCTATGACTCAGGTGTTACGATCGTTACTATCTACATTTATTCATTTTTAATGGCTGGAAGGGTCACTTGTATCTCCGTTCCAATGCCTAATTGACTTTTTATTGTGAGACCATAGTCTGCTCCAAAAATGATACCTATTTTCGTGTGCACATTGGCTATGCCAATATGACTGCCGAATTTAATATGACGAGAAGCAATAGCGTTCAATAGCGTATCTAATTGCTTGGACTCCATGCCTCCCCCATTATCTTTAATCCAAAACATCATATGATCCATTGAACGTTCTCCTTTTATGGTGATCAAACCATCTTTTCTTTTATCTTTCAAACCATGATGAATGGCGTTCTCAACAAGAGGCTGTAATACCGTTTTTACCATCACACAATCTAAAATATCTTCTTCAATCTCCCATGTCACACTAAATTTACCAGGATACCTCATCCTTTCTATGTCTAAATAACTTCTTACATGTTCAAGTTCCACCCTAACAGGAATCAAAAGATCTTTGGACTGAAAAGAAATACGCAGCATATCCGATAGATTGCGAATACTTTTTGACACATCATTCTCTTCACCTGTCAACTGCAAGGCCATGATGGTAATATCGTTCAATGTATTGTGTAAGAAATGTGGATTAATTTGAGATTGGAGAGCCAATGTCTGAGCTAATTTCAGTTGGTCCATGGATTCGTGAAGTTGATCGGTAAGGTCTAACTGGTTCTTATGATTATTCATAAACCTGGTAACAATATACTTTAATTCTCCTAATTCACTCACCGAATCTTTCAATGGCATGTTACCTACATTATTAATTCTTCGAATGATATATCTGAATGGGCGATACATATAATAGGACATAATAGCAGAAAGAAGCATAGCCACAACAATACTCACGCAAATAATGATGATGAGTACAAAGACTATTTTCTTTTGTGCTTCTTCTAAACTAATGGATTTTGCAAGTAGATACACATAATCATTGTAGTTTGCCATTCTAGCGGATACTAATAATTTTTTATTTTCAGTTCGATAATACCTTGTAGCGAAATCAGGCTTCATTTTGTGAAAGTCGTCCATACCTTGAATGTTATTTCCAAGTAGCGCTTTATTGTTGGCGTATTTAACGGTGCCATCACCATCCACTATCATGATTGTATCGGATGTATTGGCATTGTCATAGTCATAGAAACTTTCAATATGGTCTAATCCAATTCTTATAAATACGATCCCTTTCGTCTTCCCATTTAACGTTAATGCCCTTAACATCACTAAATTCTCTACACGATTATTCCCCTGCTCCCCATCTTTATCTTCATTAAAATCAGATGACTCTGCATACACAAAACTTCCCCAAGGACTTAAATCCTGCTTCACATAGCTCTGCCATGAATCCTTTGATGCATCATAATGGATGTCAATTAACCCCTCTGATGATATGAACATCTTGTTGGCATATACATAGACGCCCACTTCATCAATATAATCCGTGGCGTGTATGGAGATCGCTTTGACGGTTCGGTTGATTGCTTCAATTGTATCACTACTCCACTGGCCTTCCTTACTCTTCATCAATAAATCCTTGATGACTAGATTCTGAGAAATTCTAAGGGATAAATCATCAGAACCCGTTAACATAAAATCTAACACATCTTTAAGTCTATCAATGGATTTATCATTAAGGGTCACCCTTTCATCATCCAAACTTTGGTTGTAAGAATAGAAGATGGATATACTGACACCAATCAAAACAGTCGCTAATATAATCAATATAAAACTAAAAAAACGTGTAAAAATACTATTTTGCCGATACTCAACAATGGTTTTCCATATACTATAGTCACTATTTTTCATGTATCTATCACCTGCATTTTTTTCGATACTGTGTAGGTGTCTCTCCAGTAAAGTTCTTATATATTTTGTAAAAATACCTGACATTTTGATACCCGACCATTTCACTGATTTCATAAATTTTAAGAGAAGGGTTCTTGAGTAGTTCCTGACTCTTCTTGATTCTTGCCGCTACAATATAGTTAATATAATTCATGCCTTCCACTTCTTTAAACAACCTGCTAAAATAGACGGGACTTAAGTGAACATAGTCTGCCACTTCATTAAGAGAGATATCGCTATAAACATGTTCGTTAATATAGCCTTTCGCTTTATTAATGGTTGCCTTATGTAAAAGGTTCACACCTTCTTCATCTGAATGTAAATAATCCGTTGAGATTTGATCAAAGAGTACCAATCCCCAGTGATAAAAATCATCGATAGATGTCAAATCAAAGAGCTGGGAATAATCGATGGTTGAATGGACGACTGATACTTTATAATTGTCAGGCAGCAGATTCTGTTCATCCAGTTTTATCATTAATGAAACAAAATAATTCCGTATTCCCTGAATGCCCAATCCATCTAATCGCCTGAGCATTTTCATGAACAATGTTCTACAGAGATTTGTTTCACCACTCATCAGGTAAGTAAACAACATGTTTTCCTGATTTTTGAATAGACTCTCATCGAATGATTCCTTGTTGCTTATCGGTTCAATCTCTTGGATTTGCTCCTCATTTACTGCCCTTAAATACCTATACGCATTTGAATAACACACCGGCGTGGTGAACTTTACATCTAAGCCAAGAAAACTTTTAATATTATTGGATGCTTTGTGGGTTTCTCTTTTTAAAAGGTCTTTAAAGACACTTTCTTCCATAACCCCTTTGCTTATTGCAAAAAGCTCTGTTTTGGTTTTCATCTGGCTTAACACATAGTATTCCAATTGGTTCTCTTCAAAATTCAAGAAATTAGATAGTGCTGTTGACATGGTGTCCACACCATAGATCCATATTTCATTCAAAAAACGTTCTACCGTTTTTTCATCTAATGTCATGTTGATGAGTCCACAAGGCGTTCCTTCTAATTCCATATGCTTGTCTATTTTCTTAATTCTTTTGGACATTTCTTCTTCTGAATTAATTGCCCCCATAGAAACGCCAATAAATATTTCCTGCTTTAACTCTTTTAACAAGGCCATATAATGGTCATTTTTCTGGGTCTGCTGGCGAAAACTTTCTAATTTCTTAAACAAACTGTTAAAAACATGTGTAATTTCACTCACGGCTATGGGCTTAATCACATAGTTAAACACGTTCAACCGAATGGCTGATTGAGCGTATTCAAATTCTCGATAAGCACTCATAAAAACCACTTCTACGTCAGGACAATGCTCCTTCACATACTGAGCAAGATCTAGACCTGATACATTCGCCATACGAATATCTGTTAGAATAACATCCACTGGGTTTCCTTTTAGATATTCCATAGCATCTTTACCATCTTCAAATATACCTTTGACACTGAATCCGAGGGACTGCCAATCAATGATTTGTCTAAGCCCATTTCTACTAATATACTCATCATCTACAATTATCAAACTATACATTTTATTCTCCTTGTATGAAGTCATTCAGGTCTACCTACAGTTCTTTTGTACGCCTAACAATGCTTAATCCTATTTACAATTACTTATATTGTAGCATCTTATGTGATAAATTCCAAATGTAACATTTATTCCTATATAAGCAAAACACCCCCTGTTCTATTCACCAATTCTATCTCTGTATCTAAGATATCCTCTACTTTTTCTATTGAAGTTATTCTATTTATTCTTTAGTTGCCATTCCCAATTGGTCCATTTTTTATAATCCATTTGATACCTTCATCAACATCAAACCGAAGTGATAAGTCTTGATCTACTACCAATTCTTTTCTGAAACAATGCCTACAATAAATTCCACAAACATCAACAACGGTAAATGCTACTCTATCCTTATACTGTCTTGCTATAGAATCTGGTCTGTTTTCTTCTGTAGCTCTGTTTTCTTTCCAAACTAAATAGTTGTCTAAGCCGTAGACATTCTTTGTTTCATCAAGAGAAGGTAATACCTGGCGCCGTATTGGACAATCCTCATCATCTGCATCCATTAATGATGCAAAATAAGATGTGGTGTTCTTTCCAGTCTGTCATCTTCTTCCTCACTTTCTCAAAAAAAAGCACTCCAGCTCAATTAAGAGTTAGAGTGCTTAAACTTCGCATATGCTCGTCTTATACCACTAATGTAGTAAAGGTCATGACTTAACGTCCTAACCAAGCCCCAGTTCTATTTATTCATACTATGATTATTCACTATCATTTTCTTCTTTTCGATAAGCTTATTAATACCCGCACAACGTGCCTGAATTAACTCACATATCCAAAACTCATGATGTTACTTCACCAGTAAAGATTGTACTTATAACATTTTTATTTGATTTTTCAATTATCATAATCCATAATCCATTTTTTTTAATTCAATCATTATTTCCTCCTATTATACTATAAATCTATCAATTCCAATTCCTGTGATTAAGCAACGCTCCTTTTTACTCCCTGTCATTTGTGATATCCAGTCTACAAAACCACCATCACCTAATTCAATCTTTTCACCATCTTTAATAATATAAATTTTATAGTTTACACCTTTATAATAATTGTTATCACTATCTGAGTAATCAAAAATAGTATTCATATCTGGAAATTGAAGCTCCATTAGTTCTGCTATTTTTTTTAGTAAACCATCACTATCCTTATAGCCATTTCTTTTTCTAAATTCTACTGATATTTCTAGCAAAGATTGTTCCTGTTCCATCAATAGTTTCTTAACATATTCTACGTGTTTACTTATAAGATTAGTTTCACACATATACAAGCCCACATCTTTCCCATGTGAAACCATGCAAAGCACTCCAAAATGTGCATAAAATCCTTTGATATCAGGAATAGGTTGTGCTCTTACTACTCTAGTTGTTGTGAGCGTATGGGTGATATCTTGTGCTAAAGTTTTATTTTTTATCTTATCTGCAATAATAATAGCTAACATATTAGATGGATCAGCTAGTGTTTCTGTGCCTCTAACAGCACTTAGAACATTGTATTGATTAACACATCCAAAAGCAGAGCAACTGCCAAGAGGTGCTGATGGAGATAATAGTATGTTTTCAAAATCTAGTGATTTAGCAATCCTTAAAACATGGTATTCAAATAAGCTATATGCCATAGAATCTATTTCACTTGGTTTAACAAAACGATTTATTTCATATGCTTTTAGTACATCTTTAGGACTAGTATCTTCCATTTGCATTTTAAATATTTCTAACATTAACGAATTAAACTCTGATTTTGGTAAGCTTATAATCTTTTTAAGTAAATCCATGTCGCCAATTTTTGTAAGTATTCTACTCGTTATCTTGTTCATATCTGCTCCTTTTTAAATGGTTTATGTAACTAGATTAAGTATAACGAATACAAATAAATCATTCAAGGTCGATTGACCCACTTAATATTTATTAATTACTCCTTGACATGTACACCCTGTAACGGTTTATACTTAATATCAAGGAAACAAAAGGAGAAAATCTTGGAATTAAAAACCAACAATAACGGTGAGTCAATATTGATTGATGACATAAAAATACTTACTTCTGTCATAGGTGCGGAAGGTCGGCAGATGAAAGCGAAATTTTCTGTTCCAAATCTAATGAAAGCCTTCTTGATAAAGAGGTGTTATGTTTACATAGAAAAAAGAAATTGCGTAATTGATGCTAAAATTGTTTAAAATAATAACTTGGCAATCATTGACGAATATCGGAAGCACACTAATTAAGTGATATACTAGTAATAGAATTATTAATATATTTAAGTTATTGAGGAGGCCAAAATGAAAATCGGAGATTTTTCAAAAAAACATAAAACTACTATTGATACAATCAGGCATTATATGGAATTAGATTTAATTACACCATTTAAAAAAGGAAGCCACTATTATTTTACAGAAGATTGTTCTCAGGACTTAGAAAAAGTACGAAAGCTAAAAAATCTAGATTTTACACTTGAGGAAATCAGAAAAATATTTCAATATAAGAGAACTTGTAGAATGAGCACAAAAAGAGAGCTAGATTATTTATTAAATATTTATACGAATAAAAAAGAAGATGTTATTAAAGAAATAAAAAGATTGAATAATATTTTAATAAAAATTGATTTAGAAATTGATAACAGTGTTACTCTGCTTGATAATGAAGATACAAGGATTGGTGTTAATATAAAGTACTTAGATATGCTTGAATGTGGAATGTGTGGGGGAGAATTAGAACTTAGTACAAAGGAAATTGTGAGAAATCAAGTAATGAATGGATTTCTTCAATGTAGCTGTGGTAAAAAATATACAATTAATGATGGCATTATCATTGCAGAGGATGAAATTATTGAATATAAAAATTTAAAAGATGATTTAGAGTACTTTGAAGGTGTAGATAATTCCTATCTTAGGCTTATGTCAAAATTAAATAAGTGGTTACGCTCAAAAGTTCCTTTTGATAAACTGAAAGGTAATCTTTTGGATGTTGGGATTGGTAGAGGATATGGTTATACAAATATTAATGACTTAATTAAAAATATTAATTTATATACTGCTGTAGATTTTAATTTAGTTTATCTAAAACAATGCAAAAAAATTATAGAGAAGCATGATAATTTATGTGACTTTCTATTTATATCTTGTAATTTCTTAAATTTACCCTTGAAAAATCACACCCAAAATATTGTATTTGATATTTTCGGATCAACTAATGGATCAGCTATGTTATCAGAATTCCCATTGATTAGTATTGAAAGTAAATTAGCAAAGAACTATTCCCTTATTGGTACTTATGGTTATGTAAAGAGATTTAATAACAATAGTCCAATACCACCTGAAAGCAGATTCTTATATAATATTAACAATCATGACCAATACTTCAATGATCTAAACATCTCAATTCATTCAAAATTGGAGTTTGGTTATGTTGAAAATGGAGGAAAAGGTGAGGATTACCTTAATGAAGATGATATTATGTTTTCATATGGATTGTTTGGAGAGAAAAACATTGGGTAAGCCCAATGTTTTTGATTGATTTAAATAAATTCATATCTTTTTCTTTATTGACATGGTCTTAGCCCCATATGATAGATTATGTTAGTACAATGAGTATCTTAACTATCTCATATTTAACTAAATCTATCTCTAAAGGGAGTACATATGAAAACAAATAAAAAAACCAATATAATCGTTTATTTTTTAACCGTATTAGGGCTAACCTATATCTTTTGGTTTGCAATACCAATTTTAAATTTAACAGGTACACTTTATTATGTATTTTTGTTTCTTGGTCCATTTCAACCACTATTTGTTACGCTAGCATTTGTTAAAAAAGATAACGAAACAACATTAAAACAATTTCTTAAGCGATGCATAAAAGTTAAAAATCCTATCAGCATCAATCTTCTTACTTTTCTAATACCAATAGGTACAGTAATTGTAGCTATTGGGTATACGTTTATTAGTTTAAATCACACACCAAACATAGAGATGTGTGTTAGCTATCTCTCATCTATTGTTATCATGATTCCATTTTTAATTGCTTTCAACACTTTTCCTGAGGAAGTTGCATGGAGAGGCTATATACTTGACAAATTGCAAATACACTACTCCCCACTAAAAGCAAGTATCTTGTTAGGTTTTGTTTGGGGAATTTGGCATATTCCTCTGTTCTTTATAACTTCCTCCTCTCAAAGCATGCTAAATATACTTATGGGAAATTATTTCTTTAAGTTTATTATTATGACTATAGCTACTTCAATTATCATGACATATATATATAATAGATCTGAGCGTTCTACATTTACCGCAATAGTATTTCATACCTTTTTTAATTTCTTTTTTGGACTTTTATTTGCATATGTTGGCATAAATACTGATGAGGTGTTAACTGTAAATAGTGAAGTTAAGATGATATTATTAAATGTAATGGATAATTTTATATTGGTACTTGTTGTTATTGCATTGATATTTATATTAAAATCTGGTGAACAATTGGGATTAAAAAAATATGCATCAGCTTTTACATGTAAGGGAAACGATAAAAATAGCTATTCTAAGACAGACACAGATGTTTATGCGGATGAAAGCTGACCATATGTTAAATGGTCAGTTAAAGCGAAGATATAACACACAGGCAGTCAGAAATTACTCATTTTCCGACTGCCCCAATTCATTTAATTCATGTATTATTCTAGTACTATGGCATATTCCAACGCATAGTGAATTGTTTCATTGGGCTTGATCAACTTTATTCGATTCTGCTCTCGTTCCTGTTGACGACCCATTGGTAGGCAATTACTCGGTTCAAGACCAAGCTGATAATCTGTGAAGTCCATCATTTTGAATTCAAAGAATTCTGGTAATGTATCAGCACTGTATGTGAGCGTCACGCCTCTAAATCCTACTAAATCATCATTTAAGATTGCTACCCTTGATTGACCATCCTTTGTCTTTCTCAATTTGTGGAGAAAAACTTGACGGATGTATCCTTTAGTAGGTACTTGAAAACGCTTATAATCGTTAATCCCCGCAGTTGCTGCTTCATCATAGCAATCTACTTCTATGGTATCTAATTCAAGTGTTGTTTTATCACTGATTAAAGGAAAACCATAATTTGTATGATATAAAAGAAATAGAGGCTCTTCCTTATAACCTAGATTAGTCACCTCATCATGAACCATAATCTTCGGTTCACCAACTTTCACTTTGATTGTTCGTTTTAGTTCTAGATGCTCGCCATAAAACACAGCTTCTCTTATATAACCCGTTATTTCAATGTAATAATCATCCTTTTCCCAGTACTCGTTAATAGCAACTTTTTCTGCTGGCGTGTTCCCAATACGACCGTGAAGACCAAAAGCTTCACCCTTGTCGACACATGCAGCACCTGTATTCCTTAGACCACAGGTGGTTAACAAGCCGGCAAAATAAGAACGAAACCACGCGTTGCCATTACTGTCATAGTACTTACTTGAAACAATGCCAGACTTTGTAATGTGTGTTAATGACTGACCATTAAATGTTGCCCATGCAATATCCATACACCGATCCGGTAAAATTGTAAATACGAGACCTGAACCGGTGTTCACTTCAATTGTTTTGACACCATCCGCCTTACCATCTGTCAATCGAGAGACTCTAGCTCCAGCAATCTGAGAGAGATCGCCTACATAGTGTCTGATTGTTTCTTTTGTGTATGATTTACTGCCTATAATCATATTTTACCTACCTAACTTGATCCGTTGCTAACAGTACTATTTTTTCCTGTTCAACGTCTTCTTTGCTAAGTGTCCCGTTAATTGTTCCATTGTGCATAACCAGTACACGGTCACACATCATTAAAATTTCTTGCATTTCAGATGATATAAGAATGATTGATACGCCTGATGCAGCCAGTTCATCAATAATCTGGTATATCTCCATTTTTGCACCAATATCCACTCCGTGTGTGGGTTCATCCAGTATAAGAATCTCCGGCTTATTCAGCAAACATCTTGCAATAACTGCCTTTTGCTGATTGCCACCTGATAAATACTGAATCTTTTGCTCATGATTTGGCGTTTTGACATTGAATTTCTTAATGAGCTCAGCAACGTTACTATTTTCCTTTTTTTGATTAATCATGCCACCATTATACTGTAGATTCAATATGGATATATTCTCTTTCACTGAACGATTAAGAAATAATCCCTGTGTCTTTCTACCCTCAGGAACTAACCCTATACCACATTCAATGGCATCTCGTGAATCCCTAATACGAACGACTTGATTCTTAATGGTTATTGTTCCTTCATCTAGAGAATCCTTACCAAAAATGGCTTCTACAACTTCTGTACGCCCTGAACCTACAAGACCTGTTAATCCAAGGATTTCTCCCTTATGCAGTTCAAAATTCACATCATGAATATTTTTATTTTTAAGACCACTGACCTTTAGTACAATTTCTTGTTGATACTCATGATGCTGATGGCATCTATTATAAGAATCATCTAATTCTCTACCCACCATTAACTGGGCCATTTCTTTCGTTGAAATACCTTCGTTAACCATTGTTTTAATTAACTGTCCATCCCTAAACACTGTAATACGATCAGCTATTTCTTCAACCTCATCTAACCGATGTGAGATATAGATGATGGCAACGCCTTTTTCTTTAAGCACCCGAATGACATCTAAAAGATTTTCTACTTCTGACTTTGTCAATGAAGCTGTTGGTTCATCCATAATGATGATTTTGCTTTCTCTAGAAAGGGCTTTTGCAATTTCAACAAGCTGCATCTTCGATGTACTAAGATGCTTCACCTTTTCCGAAGGATTAATATGCTTAATGTTGTATTTATCAAAAATTTTCTGACATTCTCGTTCCATCTTTTTATTGTCCACTAGACCCAATCTATTTTTTTTAAGTCGCCCCAAAAAAACATTTTCAGCCACACTGACAGAACAAGCTAGAGCCAGTTCTTGATGGATCATGGATAAGCCTTTTTCATAAGCCGCCTTAGAATCTTTAAAAACAACTTCTTCTTCAAACATAAAAATATTGCCTGTACAAGGCGTAAAAACGCCAGAAAGTATGTTCATCAAAGTAGACTTTCCTGCACCATTCTCCCCTATTAATGCATGTACTTCCCCTTCGTAAAGACAGAAGCTTACATCTTCAAGTGCTGTGACACCAGGAAATCGTTTTATAATTGATTTCGTTTCTAATACTTTTTTACCCATAAATCCCCCTAACAAGAACTTTTCATCGTATTCATACTATCAACAAGTACCGCCATAATAATCACCACACCTAGTGCAAACATCTGCCAGTACCCGGAAACACCCAGGAGTACAAAGCCATTTTTCAGCACACCCATTAATGCTGCTCCGATTATTGCACCAAATATTGAGCCTTCGCCACCTGATAAAGAAGTCCCTCCAATAATGACTGCAGCAATAGCTTCAAGCTCATATCCTAGACCAGCTGATGGTTCTGCCGTCTTTAGCATTCCTGTTAAAATAATACCTGACAAACCTGCTAAACTACCCATAATAATGAAAACCATCATCTTAACATTACCTGCTCTAATACCAGATAATTTAGCTGCTTTCTCATTACTGCCTACAATAAAAATATTGCGCCCAAGTAACGTTTTTGTTGAAAAAAGCCAACCTAATAACACAATAGCCCCCATGATGATGACGGACATAGGCACAGCACCAATATAGCCCCCGCCAAGAAATGCCAATGGACTATCCATTTTGACTGGTATACCGCCAGTTATAAGAAGTGCCACTGATCTCGCAATATATTGCATACCCAATGTAACAATGAAGGCATTAACACCAAAGCGTGTTACCAATAGACCGTTCACTGTACCTATGAGTGCGCCAGAAGCAATAACCAATACGAACGCTACAATAGGCGGTATACCAAAACCGATAAAAATGGCACAAAGAACACCCATTAGTCCCATTGTCGTTCCCGCAGATAGGTCAAGACATCCTATAATAATGACCAAACATTGACCTACAGCTAGGATACCAATAATCGATATCTGTCTTAACACATTAAATATGTTCATGGGTTTCAAGAAATATGGGCTTGCAAAGGATAAAAATACACACAGGAGGATAAGTGCAACGAGTACACCAAACTCCCTGATTCTAAAAAGATTTTTTAACGAATCTATAGACGTACTTCTTTTTTTCATTCTATAACCAATCTCACGCATTTATTCAACCTCTATCTCCTGTAATATTTAGTATGATCTGAATAGGATTATGTCACCCTTTACCTAGGCTTAATTGGATATGTGCCATACTTAACTGTGGCATCAATAATCGCCATTATATTCTCTGGTGGTACATCCGCCTGAAAATTATGACCGCCAGACATGATATATCCTCCACCCGGTGCCAATGCTTCAATCTTCGTTCTAACATCCTCATAAACATCTTCCACTGTTCCGTTTGGTAACACAGTCTGATTTTTAAGATTTGAATAGACAACCCATTTACTTCCAAAGTCTTCTTGAATCTTAACGGGGTCTAACAATCCTTCTGCATCTCCTTGAAGTGGATGAATCACATCAATGCCTGCCTCAGCCAAATCATTTAATGCCCAATCAATACAACCACATGAATGGAGTGCTACTTTAACGTCTGCTTTACTTTTAATGAAATCAACCAATTGCTTATAACGGCTCACAAAAATTTCTCGAAACACGACAGGGCTCATTATCGGTGCCATTTGAGTTCCCCAATCATCCCCCAGCCAAACCATCTCAATGTAATCGCCAATAGCGTCTAAGTATCCGTCAAAAAAAGCTATTTGATACTCTAGTACACGTTGAACAAGGGTTTCAATCGTCTTTCGATCAAGGGCAATTTTCAACATGTATTCTTCAAAACCAATTAATTCTGAACTTAAAAAGAACAGTGATGCTGCACTACCACCAATCAAAGCATAATCTGTGTTTTCATAAAGCTCTTTCGCTTGTTCCCTCAAGCCTTGGAACCTTGCTGGATCTCTTGGATCTGGTAATTCATATGCAAGTACATCCTCATAAGTACATCCTTCTAATGGAAATTCTACTGCTTCATCGTATAAACCAACATTCTTACGTTTAACACCCCATTCGTCTACCCAAGTGCCATCTTCTTGGATGCTAATCTCAAAGCCTTTACCTCCTTTGGCAAATATGTATCGTGTATCACTCTGTAATCTCTCCAAAACAGACTCTTTCACCTTAGCCAAGTGTTGCATCTGATCATAATAGACAATCTCGTCTTCTTCACCTAAGTACGCTAATAAATTCTTGTACGCAACATCATGTAAACCATTATGCAAATCACCGCCTACATCAATGGGTACTCTATCTGGCTCTATATGTTGTAGTGCTAATCTAACTCTTTCTCTAGATATCATTTTTTCCTCCATCATGCTTGCTATAGGGCATAGCCCTATAGCAATTTTTGTATTCAACTAACGGTTACTTATACCTTGGGTAAAACTCTCCAACATCATCTGGTGTAACGACATCTAAAGCTGCTTCGATAAAAGTGCTTTCAGGTTTCTTACCTGTTGTTAAATAGTTGTGCATGATGACTACGGTATCAAAACCTTGACCAAAGGGGTCTTGGTTAATAAGTCCTAATATCTCACCACTTTTTACATAATCCAGATTATCTGGAATGTGGTCGTATGCAATAACGCCGACTTCACCTGTTAAGCCTAAATCTTGAATTGCCTTTGCTGCGCCAAAGGGTCCACCTGCTGTAACATAGACCATTTTCAGTTCTGGATTTGCCGTTAACATATCCATTGTTTGGCTATAAGCTGTTTCACCTTTATCCTTATTCTCAAAAGGTCCAATTATCTCGATATCCGGACAGTTTTCTTTTAAATAGTCCAGTGCTCCGTTCATTCTTGCATCATGAATCGGTGCACCAAATACACCTGTAATGACACCCACTTTGCCTACACTGTCGGTATGTTGCTGGAGTAACTCACCAGCCAATTGACCAGCTGCATAACCATTTTGCCCATAGAAGAACATACGATTACCTGGATTAGGTCCCTCAGCACAATAGTTACCAACTGCAATACCAGCATCAATAGCTTTGTCAGTAAATACTTCAACACCATCAAATATTGGCACCACAACAATGGCATCGTACTCCTTTGTAATTGCTGCATCAATTGCTGCTGTAACTTTTGCTGAGGTTAACTCCTCACCCATTACAATATAATCCACTTGGGTGTTATAATTCTCAAGGTATTTTCCAGCTTCCAAATTACCTTCTTTAATAGCATTCCAGAAGGGATTATTCTGAAATGATAAAAAGGCTATCCTCAGTTCTTCATCTGCTACTACTTCTGCTTTAACGTTTCCCCCAGCTGGTAATGGTATATCGACTTGAACAGGTTCTTTCGTACCTACTTCTTGGCTATCACTTTCCTTTGTCTCAGTACCTTTTTCCTCTTTCTTGGACGCAGCACAACCACCCACGCTTACAACTAGTACCAGTAAAACCACCCACGCTAAAATTTTTTTTGTCATTTCATCCTCCTTAAAAATATTATCAAAAGTCTATTTTCCGGCTAATAGACTTGAGATTTATTTTTTGTTAAATGCTTGTACGGCATCAAACATGGCAACGATGTTCTCAACCGGTGTTGGACCCTGAATATTATGTATGGGATTAAAGACGAATCCTCCACCTTTAGAAAATATTTCCAATCTATTGGTCACTTCTTTAGAAACTTCATCTGGTGTCCCAAATGGCAAGGTATGTTGTGTATCAACGCCACCACCCCAGAAAACAAATTTATCCCCATAATTATCTTTTAAAAATTGTGCCTCCATGCCTTTAGCAGAACACTGAACGGGGTTTAAGATATCTATACCCATATCAACAAAATCATCCAGTAGTTTAACGACAGATCCACAACAGTGATAAAATGTTTTCCATTCGGTATTTTCGTGAACCCATTTATTGAGTTTTGTATAGTATGGCTTGTAGAATTCTCTAAATGTATCGGGAGACATAATTTCACACTGCTGTGTGCCAAAATCAGTACCACTAATTTGAATGATTTGTGCTTTCTTTCCAGTTGCTTCTTTTAATAATTGAAGATTTTTAAGGGCTATTTCAGTCTGATAGTCAAAAATCTCATGTATATAATTAGGGTATAGATAATGGGCAATTAACCACTCTTCTACATCCCGTATCCCCCTAGTTTCTTTTAATCCTGGTCCTGTAAGTGGTGCAAAATCACCTAACCCAGCAACAAAATTCCCAAGATTGATGCCATAGTCTGTATTGTAATAATAGTGGTTGATTTGTTCTTCAATGTAACGTAGATCATCATCATTCATGATCTTAAAATCATCACCATAATCTTTTTTACCATTCAGCTTTTCGGGGATAATTTCTTTTTGTCGAACAAGACCATCAAAATAGAAACCCTCTTTAGGTAATTTGCCACTTGGCTCAACGGATGTATCTCCCTGAGGATAGATGAGTGTGTTGCCTTTTTCATCAATGGTTGTATTGAATTCTTTACCTACCAGAACATTGGTGCCATCTGGCATCTTCCACTGTTTCCATCCTTCATTCTTGTAACCAAACATAGTCACTGGTCCTGATACACCTACAACGTCAATGGACAACCTTCTTCTTAAGTCTTCTTCAACATAGCCCAAAAGTTGAAATGGCTCATGTACTTTAACCCACTCATCCTTCAGCCCAAGATGTTTTCTTAATTTGGCTAATGCTGATGCGGAAATACCTGTTACTAATGTGCTGCCTAAGTCTGTAACAATTTGGTCTGTCTCTTGGTGATTAATCGTCTTGATAAGTCGTTCTCTAGAATTCATTTCAAATCTCCTCGCATACTATATTTAGAAGCTCTATTAAGCTTCATTATTTACTTGATTTATTCCCTATGTTTCAATTATTCTATACGATTAGTGATCAAGGATAAATCTTATTTATGTTGCAACTTGATTTATATGATAGTCAGATTATTGACCTAATAGTCATTTATAGATACTAAGAAATGGATGTATATGATGCCTTTCATTATTGCTCATTTTGCTAGAATCAGAAGGATTAATATCCAACCATGAAAGACTCATATTATTTAGCTTTAAGCGTTTTACGAGACACGGACTTTATCCAATGCATCACTAAGCAAAGCAATAAGCCCTTATTGATTTTTTTCTTTATTTCTTTGAATTTTTTGGATTGTTAGCCAAAGACCAACTTTATTCCTTTGATACGGTAGAGGCCTCATCTTAAATGACTGACCATATTAATCTACGTTTTATGGAAATCTTATTGTTATGCTACAATAAGTAATAACTATGCGTTATGTGACTATTACCAGAATGCTACTTTACGTGCACGAGCACGTAAATATCAAATATTAATGTATCTTTCGATACATTAGTATTGCTCAATTCGACTAAAATTTATGTTACACATATCAATCGTTTATTGGAGCTAATCCATATTTTCTTTTGTAATAATTCTAATCTTCACCTTAATAAAATCTTCTTTTGGTACAATCCCTTTAAATACATACTCAAATAATAATTCTATGACTTTATACCCCTGTTCAATTGGTTCTTGGGTTATTGTAAAGTCAATGACATCATTCCTCAATAATACTTTAGTTGTTTCAGTCAAATCATATGAAATAATGGCTTTATCCTTATAATTATGCGCTTCAATACTTTGACTAAATCCTTTTATGCCTGCTGCTGCTATATAAAACCCATCAATGTCTTTATGCTTTTCTATCACTGCATTGGTTACCTCATGTGCAATGTAGTCTTCATCTAAACATTCTACTATATCAATTATTTTAATGTCGGGTAATGTATCAACTATACTTTGAAAACCTTCAATTCTATCATTATGTGCTAACATATTGAAAGATCCTGTAATAATTGCCACATTCCCTTTATTCCTAAGTAACTTTGCCATCAATACACCCGCTACCTGTCCACTCTTGTACAAATCTTGTCCTACAAAGCACAATCTATTGGAATTATGTATATCTGAAGCAAATGTAACAACTTGTATATTATCTGATACCAATTCATTGATTTTATTCTTAATGATGGTATCATCCAGTGCAGGCACTGCAATACCATTCACCTTCATTTTATGAAATTCATTGAGAACATCCAGTTGTTCTTGACTGTTTAAATGATCTGTCTCACGCATCTCGATTTTTAGGCCAAAATCTTTAAAATCTTCATAGGCCTTATAGATACCTTCTGTTATTTCAGTAAAAAATGGATTACTCTTCACTGGAATAACCACACCGATGACTATGGGTCTCTTTTGAAAAGACAATGCTTTACCAATGATATTTGGTCTATATCCTAACTCGTTTGCAATCCTTTGAACCCGTCTTTTCACTTCTTCACTTACACCGACTCTGTTGTTAAGCACCTTATCGACAGTACCTCTTGATACGCCTGCCAAATCTGCAATTTGTTTGATCGTAACTCTCATAGTACCCCCAGCGTATATCACTCCGTGCACGTGCACGTTAACTTGTATTTATATTATATCTCTCAAATTATATTATGTCAATACCTTTTTGTAACATCGGGGCTAACGCTTGATTTATGGGCATTTTTAAATCAACAAGAGACTTCAAAAGGCTATTAATGACACTTTTACCTATGCTTGCAAGCAGCTATGAATTGAGATTAAAACCGCAAGGGCATGGCGTGTACCTCTACGCATATTGATATAGGTTATGCAATACCTATTGCATAAGATAATTGAATCTCACATATATAAGCTAATCCTGCTACGGCAATATTTTTGCCTACATACCTTTTACAGACGTTTTTTACACACTCAAAAAGGGCAGAAGTATGGTCGGTGTAAATTTGACCTGTTCTGCCTCAAATATTCGCTGATATCAACTCACTTAACAACGAAGTAAACTTGTTATTGCCCCTTACTTTTTAAGTATCCTCCTTAAGGAAGCCACATCCAGCAAATTCACTGTTTCAAATTTTCCTTTATAAAACACACCCCAGTTATTGAAAACACAAGGCAATTCCTTTGCTTTTTCCAGCGTATCCACTTGAATGAAGGATACAGGGATATCATTTAATTCACAATACTGTTTAATCAGTTCAATCCTTTCAGGGACAAAGGGACATTGCATATCATAGTAAATGGTTAGCTCTTTATTATCCATTTCATACCTTTTAGCATTTTCTGCGAACCTTGGCTTTGTTCCGTCAAAAGAAAGTGCAAGCAATTCATAGCCATTATCGGTAGAATCAACGACCTCAAAGCCAAACTTCTTCGCAAATGCTTGATTAGAAAGCCAAGCTTTTTGTTTTTTTGATCCCAGCATACAAATACCAGATTTACCTTTTTCTTTGGCATCAGCCAAACAATACTCCATGAGCGAACTAGCATACCCTTTTCCTTTTTGACCACACCATAAGCAATACAAGTAATAATAATTATCACCATTTATGGGAACCCAAGCTGTTTCAAGAGGAGCATATTCTATAAAAACGGGAGCCTTTACATTTAACTTTCTAAAGACATGACCTTCCTTTAGTCGATCTGAAAGCCATTGCCGCTTTAACTCAACACCTTGATGGGGCTTTCTAACGCGAATAATACAGCTTAGATGCTCATTATCAAGGTTTTCTGTTGTTAAGTTCACAAATTCAGTTACCATATTCACTCTCCCTTTAGATTAAAGTTATTATTCAGACCATACTCCTATTTTATTATTGCTCTTTGATTTAATCTTGTCAAACATAATTTGGGATTCTTTTAAATTTTCTTATATTATAATGTATTTTGGTCTATGTCAAGTTTGCTCAAATTGTATCAACATCCACAGCCTTCATATCTGCCTGAAATTTATTCACCATGTTGACATCCGTTTCTGCATAAGGTTGCCAGTACGTGGTTTCATTCATGATGAACCTGTCTTTTTTAAGTTCTGGGTGCAGGTTCTTCTGAGAAAGGTCACAGTCAAATCTGGCCAGATAGAAGCCTGAGCCATCTGCCTTCCTCATATGACACATACCCCATGTAATACCTTGAGCATCCCCATTATCTGCAAAAGCATCGGGATTAAAAGGACCTGCTGCTGTAGGTATGAGCCCAAGATGACCTTTTATCTCGAAATTCACACCATCTTTTGAGAACTGGCAGGTGTTCTTCTCAGGTCCGTCAAAGGTTGCGATGGCTACAACACCGTCTTTGTATGGGTAGACAAAAGTCTCATGACCGGAGATTAGAACAGGATTATATGCCGATTTGGTATAGGGTCCCATAGGGCTGTCTGCAAAGGCAACTCCCTGCTGAGAAGTTTTCAGACAGTTGTCATTGATGATATGGGAATCGGATTTATAATAGAGGCAGTATTTACCATTAAACTTAATCAGATATGGGTCATGGATACAAGTATTGTCCCATTCGTGAACATTGCCTCGGTCAATAACAGGCTTATCTAACCGTGTCCATGGACCCTCCGGAGAATCTGCCCAGGCCATAGAGGCACAACAGAAATCCCAGTGATAACTGGAACCATCTTGTTCTGGATAAGCTGCAATAATTGCATCCCTATACTTGGTAGACTCTTCCCAATAATACCCGGTATAAGCCTGATAAATCAGATAGTATTTGCCCTCAGCAACCATCACATCTGGTGTGGCCAAAGACCTGTCACCAACTGTTCCTTTTGGTGGACGGGCAACGGCAATACCTTTCTCTTCCCAGTGAATGCCATCATCACTTACAGCATACCCGATATCTGACAAGTCCCAGTCAGAAGATGGTGTTTCGTCATCCCCATTGTTCCATTTAGGGGGCTTGGTATGCCTTAGTGTGTACCACACATAGTATTTGCCATTGATTCTAAGCACTTTGGAAGGGTCTCTTCTCGTGATACCTGCCTGGTTTCCAATACCAGTAACCTTCGTGTATTTAAAAATGGAGTAGAATTCATTTTCATTATCACCACGCTTACCGTAAACATCATATAACCTGTTTATGGCGGCGCTAAGTGGTCGGTGGAGTGGCTTCTTGTCCGGCATAATCCATGGAAATGCATGTTCTGTTTCCTGCATAACGGCATCAATTGTCAACCCAACATAAGCTGGCACATTGAATAATGTACCACATGGTCCGCCTTCCTCAAGCAATGCTGGAACCAGTACGCCCGGCAGTACGTCACCCACATCCAATGTGGCTTCGGAGCCTCCCATAGCAGTCCTGACCCATCCTGGTGTTATCAAGTTCATGAGCACATTGGAGCCCTCAAGCAATACAGCCATGTCCTTGGTATATTTATCGACTGCTCCTTTGCTGATTGCATAGGGTTCAAGAGCAGGCTGACGGTTAATGCCAGACGTAAAGTTGATGATACGCCCATACCTCTGTTCCTGCATCTTCGGTAAATAATGATTACAAATGGTGATCAGGGAATAGACATTAACTTCCATGATCTTGTCCATCAGCTGACGGTCAAGCTGGTAATGATCCTGTGGTTTACATGACATGGCCGCATTGTTATAGATGATATCTACTTGAGGGTACTGTTCATCCATTTGTTCAAGCATGTTCTGCACCATGACGGGATGACTTAGGTCAGCGGCAATCTTATAAACATGGATGCCATAGTCCATTAATAATGCCTCTGTCTCATTAAGATTTTCCATCCTGCTGGCGTGAATGATGACGTCACAGCCTACCATGGCAAGCCCAATAGCAATCTGCTGACCGATGCCTCTTGAAGCACCGGTTATAAGGGCTGTTTTACCTCCTAAGTTTTTCATATTAATCCTCGCTTTCTTAATTAAAAATTTTTCATTATACCATTCTTGGCTGTATCTTCCTTCAAACATCATATTCCTTATATTATCAATAAATCGCTTGATTCATTACAGCCTGTCTTGATAGTTGCATATGCTGTTCAATAGGAATACCACCGTCTCAATTAAGATTTATGCTGTTTTCTATACTCACCTGGTGTTATGTTATGCCATTGCTTGAACCGCCTGATGAAGCTGTTGGTGTTACTATAGCCTACTGCCCATGCAATCTTATTCATGTTCATATCCGTTGTCTCAAGGAGCTCCGTAGCCCTTTGCATCTTGATTCTGGTCACATAGTTTAGGATTGTTTGGTCTGTCTTATCTTTGAAATATGCACTCAGTGCAGACTGATACATTCCGAAATGGTCTGCCATGCCAGCAAGTGAGAACTCTGTGTCCGTATAGTTACACATAATATAGTTTACCATATCGTGAATGAGCCCAAGCTCTTCTTTGTCCTTCTGTTTGATGATTCTTTCACAGAGATCACGACTCATCACAATAACAATATTGACAAGGTCATCTACAGTATCATAGTCGGACAAGGTGAATGCATCCGGAATATCCAGTTCCGTATCATCGAAGGCCTTCAGCATATTTTCACTTGCATGATAGATCAGGTTGATGATATCGAAACAAAGCCCTCTGACCACAAAAATCGGCGTGTTTTGATGTTTGATATAGTGAATGATGGAATCCAGTTCCTTTTTGATAGCAATGATATCACCAGCCATTAGGTAGGTACTGATCTTCATCAAATTCTCTTTTGGATAGGTGCTCAGGGAGGCTTCCTTAATAACAATATTATCGTAAGAAATGACGTTATCGTTACCCTTGACCAGCCTGTAATCAATGGCTGTTGATGCTTCCAGAAAGGCTTTCGGCGCAAAGTCGATGGATTCATGAAGATTGGATAAACCTATGGCTGTTGACAGGTTGGAATCCTCTCGCAGCTCTATCTGAAGCTGCTGGAGACTCTCTAGTACTGCTGGATAATCCTGTTCCTCCAGATTGATGAGCAGGGTAATCTTCCAGCAATCCAACTGCTGACATTCATAGACCGATACGGATTCTTCCAGCACCTCTCTTGCACTGGCTATAACCTCACCCCTAGCCTCAGACAACTGGTAATCTCTATTGATGTGTATCGTTGCTACCATACACCCTTTATCCACCTCAATGTTATAACGCTCTGCCATCTCATAGAGTATCTGCTCCTTGGGCTGTACACCTCGAAGAAGCTCCATAATCAATAGCTGTCGGCTTGCTTTGCTGGAAAGGGCCACTGCATCTGACAGTAATGTGTTTTGGCTTGAAAGATAGTCGAGAGACCGTCGAATGACCTCCAACTCGCCACTGTCTTCAATGGTATCTTGTGAAATGCTCTGGGAAAAACTTTTCAGGCGTTTGATGGGGCTGTAATTGATTCTCATGGCCAAGAATATAAAAGCCACCCCTAAACAAGCTATTAAACAAAGGCCCAGCAGGAATCCCCACTTCAGATCTTTTACTTTCTCAGAAATACTGGATTCAGGTGTTAACGTGATAAATTTCCACCCGGTTTCATTTGACTGAATCAATACAGCATAGTACCATACACCATTAATCACAATTCGATCATCTGTATACATGGCATCTTCCTTGATATCTATTCCCATAAAATTTTGAAACTCATTCATAATCAAGGCTTCACCACCGGGTGATGAAGCTATCCTATTGTTGTCAGCATCCAAAACAAAGGTGAATTTGTTGTTAATATTCATGATGCTTTGTAACTTTTCTTCAACCAAGGGACCAGGCACTGTAAAAAATACCGCACCATAGTACTTACCTGTGGTCCGATTCAGTGGAAAAAAATAAGTGACAGCTTCATACGCCATACTCTCGATTGAGCGGATTGTTTCTTTAGGTCTGACAAATGGTTTTTCTATGTTTTTGACTTTATCCATGAATGCTTTCCTATCCCAAGCATCAAAATCAAAATACTTATTAAAGAAAAGGTCAACGGGAATAGAACCTGTCGATGATATGACATAATTATCCTCCTTATAATAATAAAACATCTCTTGAATCAATGGATTGGTTATGGCAAGAATGTTCATATCCTCAATCAGTTCAACATATCTTAGAGGATCGTCAGCAAAACGCGTTGTGGATTCGAAAGTTTCCAAAAATATGGCATTGCTGATTTTGCTCAATTGAAGCATGTCCGTATCAAAGCTTTCTTTCACTTGATAAAGAGCGTTCAATTCATTGGTCAAGACTTCTTTTTCAAGGGTATCCAGGAGGTTTGCATCAACATAAATACCAATGACCAGCAATGGTATCACCAATAATAGAAGATAGGAGAAAAGGTATTTGTAATAATAGCTCATTTTGTTATACCAACGACTCATTATGACTCCTCCTTGATGGTTAGGGAAAAAGGCTGTAAGCATACACATCAGAGAAATCTGACATGTATGCTTTCTGCTTTAACAACTATTAGGTCAATGAGCAACCAATCAATTTGATTGGCCAAATGCAGTGTAACGGGTATTGTGAATGTCGAGCATTTCCTCAACACCCATTAGCTTCATTTGCTTTTGAAACTCTTCCCATTCCTCTTCAATACCTCCTTCTAGAAGCCAAATTGCCGTCTTCTCTTTTACAAGTGTATCAAGGTCTCCACGTATCTCTGCAACTCTTAGAGCATCTTCTGGCTCCAGATAATAGGGTGGTAAAAATGGATTTGTCTTATGTTCCAGTGCCAACATGTCGTATTCATGTTTCTCAATATGACCATCACCCATCTCAACATGTTCATAGAATTCTTCCGAAATTTGATGGAAACTGTTTGCACCAGTAGATTCTGCATGTCTAAACTCATCATTGCTCATACCTTCAGGAATGTTGGCTTCACGGTATATGCCATCTTCACCTTTGACCATGGTGTCACCTCTGAATAAGCCATGGCCCACTTCAGGCGTTGCAATATAGTCTATCCACTTCATGGCTACCACAGGATCTTTGCAGACTGTTGTTATGGCAAATCCGCCTTTTCCTTTGAGGTAAGCTGTTGCGTTATAGGTATAACCATAGTCACCATTTGGACCTTCAAGAGGTGGCATGTAAACATACCCAGACTCTCTCCAACTACTACCAAACAACCATTGAAGTGACCAGAAGCTTGCACCACCTACTGTTTTATTAGTCAGCTTAGACTTGTATACAGGCATGTTCTGTGAAAAGGCTTCAACATCCAACAGGCCTTCTTCATAGAGTTTATGAAAGAACATAATGGCTTCCTTATACGCTTCTCTGGTTGGCGTATAAACAACTTCTTGATTAACGACTGTCATTTTTCCTCCATTATCCGAAATACCAAAGGAGCCGAACATACCGTTAATACCAGTCACGTTATTATCATACATGAATGTGAACGGTACTTCACCTTCACCAGCAATTTCTTTGAATGCCTTAAGCATTTCATAGAATTCTTCTGTTGTCTTTGGTACATCCATCCCTACTTCATCAAGCCACGCTTTGTTGATGAACTGGGAACTGGGCACTATATTCTGGGTAGCATTGATAGATGGTATAGCATAAATATGACCATCTGGTGCAGTGATGTACTCTCTAAGCCCTGGTGTTTCGTCTATGAGCTTTTTGATATTTGGAGCATGTTCTTCAATAAGGTCCTCAAGAGGCATGAAAACCCCCTCAGCCGCCAATTTGATGACTTCGCTGTCCTCAATGACATAGGCACCCCAGAAAGCATCAGGCCAGTCGCCACTGGCAATCATCAAATTCTTTTTTTCTTTCCAACTGTTCTCAGGTGTGACATCCCATTCAATATGGACGTTGGTGGCGTCTTCTATTGCCTTTATGTATGCCAATTCTTCAAAGGGTTTAACAATGGTTTCTCTTTTCTTGGCTGCAATCCTAAGTGTCACCGGTTCTTTAACAATCGGCAGTCCTTCTTCATGAAGCATTGAAGTTCCTACATCATCTGACTCTTTAGATGCATGACCTGCATTTTTTTCACTTGATAGATTGGTTGAATTGTCAACACGATCTGTTGCCCTCTGACCACACCCTGTTAATGACATTGTCATGGTCAAAACCATGACCCATACCCATGCTGTAATTTTTCTTTTCATTTCTATACCAGTCTCCTTCTCTTTGATTTTACTACAATTTATCCTTTAACGGAACCAATCATGACACCCTGTACAAAATACTTTTGCAGAAATGGGTAGATGACCAGCACCGGAAGGCTCGAAACGATGATGATACCGTATTTAATCAGTTCACCAATGTCCTTTTGATTGGTATCACTTAAATCCTCCACCATGGCATCCTGCATCTGATTCTCAATGAGTATGGACCTTAAAATCAGCTGCAGCGGATACAGTTTTTCATTCTTTAGATAGATCAATCCTGTAAAAAACTCGTTCCAGTGAGCAATACCATAATAGAGCAGCAAAACAGCGATAATGGGTTTTGACAGTGGCAATACCACCTTTACCAGATAGGTTGCGTGACTGCAACCGTCCAGAACGGCTGCCTCATAGAGGGTCTCAGGAATACTGCTCTTCAGGAAGCTCCTGGCAATAATCACATTGAAAACATTTACCGAATTCAACAGGACCATGACAAGCCATGTATCCATCAAACCGATATTCTTCACTTGCAGATATCTTGGGATTAGCCCGCCGTTAAAATACATGGTAATCATCAAAAATATCATCACGTATTTTCCAATGGAGAAATCTTTTCTGGATAATGGATATGCAAGCAATATGGTCAGCACAAGGTTAATGCTTGTACCGACAACGGTGTAGACGATGGTGTTGCGGTAACCGATCCAGATCATGTCATCCTTAAGTATTCTATGATACCCTTCCAAATTGATTCCTTTGGGCAGGAACCAGACATTACCCGTATTGATGGCCGTTCCATCAGATATAGACGCTATGATGATGAAGTATAATGGATACATCACCAAGAGCAATGCTGTGACCAATATCACAGTCTTTACAATATCAAATACTTTATCATCATTTAAAACATTTGTTTTTATCATTTATTTATCCTTTCTCACCATCATGTCTGTTACCACAGACTGTTCTCAGAGAACTTTTTGGCAATTCTATTGGCAGTCAGCAACAGCACTACATTGATGAGTGTATTGAAAAGACTGACGGCAGTGGAGTACTCGAATTCCATCTGTAGCAAACCTACCTTATACATGTAAGTTTGAATGATTTCTGATGTCTCAGCATTCAATGGGTTTTGTAAAAGAAAAGCTTTCTGAAAACCTACATTCATGATTCGGCCAAGATTCATGATCAGCAGAATGATAATCGTTGGAGCAATACTCGGTACATCTACATGTCTGATAATCTGAAGCTTGGAGGCACCGTCCACCTTTGCAGCTTCATATAGCTCAGGCCCCACACCTGCCAGTGCTGCCAGATAGATGATTGTTCCCCATCCTGCATTCTGCCAGATACCTGATGCAACAAAGATTGTTCTAAAATACTCAGGTTTTCCAATGAAGTAAACGGCTTCACCACCAAACAATCGAATAACATGATTGACCAATCCTGTGCTAGGTGACAGAAACACATTGAGCATCCCCACCAAAACCACAATGGATATGAAATGAGGTGCATAGGTTACTGTCTGAACCAATTTCTTAAACTTCATGTTCTTAACCTGATTCAGAAGCAGAGCCATGATAATCGGTACTGGGAACCCAGCCGCTAACTGAAACACACTTAATAGCAGCGTGTTTCTAAGAACCCTCCAGAATTGGTAGGACTTAAAAAATCTCTCAAAATACTTAATTCCTACCCATGGACTTCCTGTTATACCATCAATGGGTCGAAAGTCTTTAAAGGCAATTTGAATCCCATACATGGGCCCATAATGGAAAATCAAAAAATAGATGACCGCAGGCAGTATCATCAGATATAGCTGGTACTGTTTTGCCATATGTTTTTTCACTCTTAATACCATTGTGTGTTCCTCCATATTGTTTTAATAAGGTCTTTTCTGTCAGCCCTTACCTGTACATCCATCATACATGTCACGGACTTTTGTGTATATCTCCAATGTTTAATCCGAAGGTACACATTTTTTAATAACACTCTGAATGCTATGAAAACACTGGCTTTACAGGATATTTTTTTAAATTATGAGGGTATGGGAATAAAAAATGTAGGCACCAAACCATACCGTATATTCATTCCTTCTGTTCAGTACAAAGTGACTACGAAGCGTCTTGGGAAGCAAGTTGTTCCCTTAAGAAAGTATCCTTGACGCTTATGAATGCTCCTATGTCATATGCTATATTGAGAAACTTTTTTGTAAGATAAAAAAAGAGATGTTACTGTGTGTAACATCCCTTAAGATACGTATACTTATTATTACAATACAAATACAAAGAAAAAATCCCCTTCAACCACAGTCAAAGGGAATATCATTTCTAACAAATATCACATGTTTATCATGATAAACTCTTGATACTAACGTTACGACGATAGTCTATCTAGAATAAATTTACACATCTCTATGGTATGATAAGATGATTTACCTAGATCGCCCTTTAACATGTCCTCAGGCTCTCCTTGTTCATTGACAGCGAAAAATTCACAGCCTTTGTCATAATCAACAAACATTTTTTCAAACAGTTGAAGCACTTGCCGGACTTTGTCAAAAGGTACTATATTAAGATGACACATGGCATTAATCCATTCTGAATGTTCCCACCAAATTCTTTTTGAACTGGCTGCTTCCCCTGTTTCGGGGTTAATAGATTCTGGTAAGCCTTTTGTTAAAGCTTCTTTCATCCATGGTTTTTTTAATGTTTCTAGATAGATATAATAGCCATAAGCATATAGGTTTTTGTCTCCCAATAATGCCTTATACTTCTTACTACTCATAAAGAACCAAGCCAATTGGAAGAAATGACCAGGCAATACTTCCTTATCCCCAACATCATTGAAATGTCTGTCTAGCGTTACTTTTATCGTATTATTTCTAAAATCATATAAGTACTTATGGCCTAATTTATAAGCCTCTTTCAGCCATGGTTCATACTTTTCTTGATTTATCACATCCACAAGATATAACCTTCCTAGAAAAGAAGTAACTGGATACATAATAGTTTGTAGACACTTGCTGTCATAATCTTTATCCTTGTCTAACGAATAGTTAAAGACAAATCCACCTTTTTCATCATCATGAAACCGCTTAACATAGGCATCAAATAGTTCATGAATCATTTCTAGAATATCTGGATTATGGGTCTTTTCATAGTATGTAACGAGACCATTGAAACCATAGGACTGCTCCCATATATTTAACCCATCATGTAGATGAGGCTCACCTTTCTCATTAACTGTTGGTATGAAATAGGGTCCGTATTTATCTTTTCCAATCATATATTTCTTAATGAACATAACTGCCTCATAGGCTTTCTTTCTCATTTCTTCATCTGATTCATGCATCACAGATGAAGCTTCCATCAAGCCATAGACTAAACGACTTAATCCAATAATATGGATATTTGTATTCTGCACCGTACCGCCATTATCAACTTCGCTGTAAAACACCTTATTTCTGTCATCATAAGCATGATCAAGGAAAAAACGTACATTGTTTCTCATTATTTTATGAATTTTATTGACCATTATATGCCTCCACTTTCTAAACTATCCGTGCTATGTGACTTGTTCTTAGTGTATGACTATTTCGGTTAAGATTAATTTTTTGATTAACCATCAAATGTCTGCTTTAACGCTATAAGCTGTTATAGCTTTTCTTTTACAATTTTTTCAATGGATAATAAAGTCTCTTGACTCATTTCCCATTCTAAGGCTTTTACATTGGCTAATACTTCTGATTCGTTAGCTTGCGTAGCAATAACAGATGTGATACCTTTTTTTGCAACCAAGTAATTCACTGCTACTTCTGCAATGGCTTTACCTTCTAATGCTGGTAATTTTAGAATCTCGTCTATAGCTTTTAAGTGATTTAATCGTTGTTTACCCTGTAACTTAGGATTTTGATTTCTCACATCGTTCGTTCCAAAAACTGTTTCAGATGTGATCTTTCCAGTTAATAAACCTTGGAATAAAGGTGAATAGGGCAGGAAAGCCATACCTTTCTCAATGACGGCTGGTAAAACCTCACTGTTTACACGGTATTGAAGTGGAATGTTATGATATGCATCTGCATCAAGTTCCAGCATGTTGAATAAACCTTGCATGGAGGCAATCTCTACAATCTCGCTTGCTTTTTCTAAATCTGAAATAGAATAGTTACTGAGTCCAATATACTTAGCTTTACCTGAAGCTTTAATTTTTGCCATGGCTTCAATGGTCTCTTCTAATGGTACATCTTTGTCTGTTGGCCAATGTACTTGATATAAATCAACATAGTCTACATCCAGTCGTTTTAAACTATCATCAATTTCTCTCATGATATTTTTAGCGGACACATCGTTATAACCATCAAAGTCTTTCGTCCAAGGTAATCCTACTTTTGAAGCGATAAAAATCTCATCCCTGTGACCTTTGATGGCTTTACCAAGAACCTCTTCCGCATGACCAAAGCCATAAATTGGGGCAACATCAAAAAAATTAATACCCAATGCCATTGCTTTTTGAATGGCTCTGATTTGATCATCATCCGTATGATTTGTCCAGTTACCTTTGCCTGATGCACCCCAACAGCCAAATCCTAATACACTAAAATCCCAATCAATTTTACTTACGCGTTTTGTTTTCATGTTATTCCTCCATTACATTTTACAGAATGATGGTTATAAAACATCAATAAGCTCCCATAACTCAGCTCGTTCACATTGACGTAATGCCAATGTTTTTGCATAATCCCCATCAAAATCACCATCAGGATAGCAAGCTTTGTAAGCGCCCCAGTAATCTAGTTCTTGTAATTTATCAAAATCGCTAACAGCACTTACGGTAATATACTGATAGCCAACGCTGGTTCCATGTGGAAACTCTAACTCGTATAATGCCCACCAGTCTTGAATGCCTTGATCGACTAAGTATTGATGTGCTTTTTTCCACACTTTATTTTCCATAGCAGCGTATTTGTCTTTATGACATTCATCAACCGTCATAAAAGCCACTTTTAGGTATTTACTATTGGTAAGGGTCTTATCAATTGGCCCACAAGAATCGATTAATTTACTCAGTTCAGAAAACATTTTCTTTCTGCTGTCTTCTGTCATATCTTCGAACCCATCGTAACCTTTTTCAGGGTCTGCTTCTGCTACCATGTGTCTTGGATATACATTGCTTAATCTTGAAAAATCATCATAGGTATTGATGGTTACATAGTTGTGTCTAGCACCTTCATAAGCATAATGTACTTTGTACAGATACCAGCCTGAAATAATACCTTCATCCAATCTTCTTTTGTGAACACCTTTCCACGCTTCTTCCGTTTTGATGTACACATCTTGCAGCCTGTTCACAACCTTCATATACTCCATAATTGCATAATGTTTCATCGTTTTCCCTCCCTATTTTGTTAGTGGACAATTGACAATGATGTCGTTGTTGACTTTCATTGCCTCCATGGTTACCATATTACCTGCTACCTTGTTACCATTTAGTATAATTTCAGTTACCTTCATCCCTTCTTTTTGATGCATGTCAATGTTCAACGTCTTACCGCGAAACACTCTCGTCAAGGATACATCTTTAAATGCTTTAGGCAGCTGAGGTTCAATTTTAAGTCCGTTCTTTTTTCCTTTAAGTCCAAATAAACCTTCAACAAAACATCTATAAATCCATGGCAAGGAGCCTGTGTTCATGAGATGACTGGATTTTCCAATGACTCTTTCGTTATGGGCTCCACGATAATAGTTTGGTATGTAAAGGGGCAAATGTTCCCGTTGCTTCATGTCATGTTCATCAGGACCTGGTATTAGTGTACGCAATATATCATAGGCTTTTTGACCATATCCTTTTTCGTACAGTGCATAAGTATAAAAGGCATTGGCATGGCAATAAATGGAACCGTTTTCTGCTGTACTCGGGTGTTTTTGGGTTACACGACCTATTTTTTCATGCATATAGGTATAACTTGGGGCAAGCAACGTGACACCATATGGGGTTGTTAATCGTTCCTCTACAGCATTAACAAGGAGGTCTAAACGCTCTCCTGATGCCGCTCCACACAAAATACCAAAGGATTGTGTGTTTAAAAATATCTGCCCTTCATCATCTGTCGATACACCAAAAGCTTCTCCATCATCGTTAAATCCACGAGCATACCAGCAACCATCCCATGCAACATGATTTAATGTGTCGTTCATGGACTGAACGATTGATTCGAATGTACGAACCCTTTTATGATCTTTAAAAAATTGACAAATAGGCAGCCAAACTTTCATAGCGTAAACAGTTGCTTGAGAAAGCCATACCGATTCACCCCTACCCTTGTAACCAACCATGTTCATAGGGTCATTCCAGTCTCCTTGACCAATATAGGATAATCCACGTTCTGAACGGTCAAGAATTAACCATTCAATGCCTTTACAAACATGTTTATAAACTGTTTCAGGTGTTTCGTCATCTGCATAGGGGACTTTTTCATCTAAAAACCCAACATCATTTGTTTCATCTAAATAGGCACCAATGGCAAAAGCCGCCCAAACACAGTGATCTCTATGTGGGACTTGGTTCACATACTTAAGTTCTGCATCCTCTGTCAGTAGAATGCCATCAGGCATTTCACCATTAATACTTTGTTGACTAAGGGCTAACTTATATAAGTCTTTCACATGGCCTGGGTCCAAATAAGTCATAGCCATGGTGTCTTGAATATGATTTCTCGTTTGAGGATCGGTTACCATTCTTAAGGTTTTCGCATGATATACAATCTGCTTAATTATCCAGTGGTTTATAAAGTTATTAACGGTTTCATCAGGTGTTTGAATCTGAATACAACCTTTGTTTTCTTCATACAGGTTATTAAATTGTTCAACAGCGTCATTGATAGCGTTTGGATATAAGTATTTATTCTTCATGGTAAGTACTTCATCTCTGTTATTGGCTGGACCAAAAATAAAATATATGGTTTTAGATTCATAAGGACTAAGCTCTAACACATGTTCCATGGCACAAATTGTTGTTTCATAAGATGCTTCTGTACAGGATAAACCCTCATGCCTAATGCCATCAGGATTTCTTAAGCCACCATAGCCTTCAAACTTTGCCGAGTTAGCTTCCCATGTAACCGGTTTCACATGGGCAATAAAATAGACATAATCCTTCATCTGCTTCACTTTGTCGTAGTCTTTTAATTTTCTGTAAGGGGTTAAGGCATAGGCTAGCATGCCACCCAATTCGTCATCATAATGACCTTCTGTATTCATCCAAGAGGGAAATCCTACAGGAAAGTATGGGTATAAGGATACTTTTTGTGGTTCATCTTTTTTGTTCCTAACGGTAACTTTCCAAAGTTCTACCACATCATCACCATAGGGTAATGCAAACTGAATCACCACTTCCATACCATCTTTTTCAGCCGTCCATCTCACATCCGACAAACCAGGTTCAAAGTCATACACATCTAATTCCATGTTCATAGGCATCGATGGTGCTGAAAATATGGACTGGGTGTCGTGATTCTTCAAATAAAAAAAACGTCCAGGATGATGGTCAAAATATTGTGGTTCTGGGGCCATAGCTGCCTTCTCAGACTTTTGTGGCGCATGGGAATACATGGTTGGTTCTGGCTGCATAAATTGTGTTTGTGAAAACCCCATGGCCGTTACATGGGCCAACACACTGTTATTCCATAAAAATGTGTCAGCCTTTGGCATGATTTTCTGATCCCGTAGATGATATCTTTTACCATCCTTACTAAAGTGCATTTTCCTTTCTAATTTCATAAAATCCTCCTATTTAGTTGCATCAATGTCTAATACTGTCTGCCTGTAAGGTGGAACTTCTATTATCACCCTATCCCTTAACGGCACCTGTTGTAAAGCTTTTTTCCACTTCGTTGCTCATGAATATGTAAATGATCACTGTAGGTAACGTTGCAACAACCAGTCCTGCACCTAACTCTCCCCACCGGGTGGCATACATGCCAACCATGCCCATTATGCCAACTGTTAATGTCTTCACTTCTTCTTTGCTAATAAAAGTAATGGCAAACATTAACTCATTCCAGCAAGCTAGAAAAGTGAAAATAGAAACGGTTGCAATGGCCGGTTTTATAAGGGGCAACATAATCCTTCTAAAAATTTGGAATAAGTTAGCGCCGTCCATAAATGCAGATTCTTCCATTTCTTTTGGAATGGTTTGAAAAAATCCTACAAATATGAAGATAGCCATTGGAATAGCAAACGCTGTATACGGTAATATCAATGCCATGTGGGTATTATAAGCACCTGTTTTCTTCATCATAAGAAATAAGGGTAATAAGATGGCTTGCATGGGAATCATTAACCCAAGCAAGAAAAAAGTCAACATACTACCTTTAAATCGCCATTTCATTCTAGCAATAGCATATGCCGCCATAGCTGATAATATGTTAGAAAAAATAATGGTTACCACTGTTACAAAAGAACTATTTAATAAGTATTGTATCAAGTTCCCATTAACCAGTACATTGGTATAATTAGAAATCATAAACTTTTCTGGCAATGCCATGGGATTGGCACCAAAAATTTCTAAGTTAGATTTCAGTGAAAAAGTTAACAGCCAGAACAAAGGATATATTTGAATGAATGCAATGAGCATTAAAATGATATAGGACACATATTTCTTTTTTCTTATTTTATGGATAATATGCACTTCTAAGCCCCCCCTAATATGTATGTGCTTCTGCTTTAAAGCCTCTTTGAATGAACACAGTAAATAACAGACACTCAATCACAATAAATATTGCCATTGCACTGCCTAGTCCATAATTATTTTCAGATAATAATACGCGATACATAATCGTCGTTGGCACTTCAGTAGAATGAACAGGTCCACCTTTTGTCAGCACATAAATCAGGTCAAATGTCTTCAAGGAACCAATAAGTGCAAAGGTTACACATACTTTTATCATAGGCTTAATCAACGGAATGGTGATGTGCCTAGCGATTTGAAGGTTACTTGCACCGTCTACTCTGGCTGCTTCAAGTATCGTTTTAGGTATTGATTTAATGGCTGAATACAGTAACAACATATGATACCCAATATACTGCCAAACACAGACAAAGAAAACACATGCCAAGGCTGTTTCAGTTGAAGCTAACCAAGATTGTTTAAGATTGTCTAGCCCTATTGCTGATAATAAATAGTTCAATACACCATATTTAGGTTGATATACTTTTAGCCATAATTGCCCAATAACGGTTGTGGAAATAATAACAGGGATGAAGTACACTGTTCTAAAAAACTTTTCACCTTTCAAACCCTTAGATATAACGATGGCAAGAATAAGTGCGATAGGTACTTGTATAAATATGGATAATAAGGCAAGTAACAGGGAGTTTTTCACCCCAATTGTAAACCCTTCAGGAAAATCTGCAAAGAGATTTTTGTAATTTTCAAACCCAATAAATACTTTCTCACTATAGCCATTCCAATCAAGAGTACTTAAGTATCCAGAATATGCAATGGGTATCATAATGGTTGTCACAAATAACAAAAATGCTGGAAATACAAACAGAAATATATATTTTTTATTGGATAATATTCGATCCATACGGTCCTCCTACACGATGTTAATACGCTGTGTAAAGTTATAACAAGATGCCTCATGATGAGAAACATCTTGTTAAACTTATACAATATGTGTTATGTCATTTAAAATTGCTACTTTATTCCCTATTCATTTAACGCTTGCATGCCTTTTACAAATTCATCTGCTGTTTTAGCTTGTGCAAATAAATCTTGTACTAGGGATAAATGGGTTGTCACATCAGCACCGCTTAGGAATGTATCCCATGCTACCACATAACCGTCTGATCCATAAGCTAAATCTACAATTTGTTGTACTAATGGGTCAACGGACGCATCACCTGCATCAATATCCCATACTGGGATTCCTGATCCTTGCAAGAAAGATTCTTTTGCCATTGCTTCCGTAATGTAGGCCACAAATTCGGCTGCTACTTTCTTATGTTCACATTTTTCACTTACCACAAGACCCTCTATGGCACCACCTAAAAATTGATTATTGTATGCGCTACCTTCCAAAGCAGGGAAATTGACTGCTACAACTTTATCTTTAACCAGTGATATCTCTTCATTTTGAATTTCCGCTGCCAGCCAGCTACCTTGATACATCATGGGGCATTCACCATTCAAAAGGGCAATTTTTGCTTCATCATAAGAAAATGCTAAACATGAAGGGTCAAATGCATCTGCTTCAACAAGGTCGAGTACCATTTGAGCACCATCTGCAAAAGCTTGCTGATCATAAGATGCTTCCTTCATAAGGGCTTGTGTTGATAGTTCTGTACCAGCTGTACGAATGGAGGCTATATTTTGGAAGAACATAGCATTCCATGCATCCTTCGCCCCTACAGTGATGGGTACAATACCTTTCCCATTAAAAACTTCAATGGCTGTCATAAGTTCATCATATGTCTCTGGAATCTTGACACCTGCTTCATTAAACATCTCTTCATTGCAGTATAATACACCTACCCATGAACTATAAGGCAATCCATATAATGCACCATCATACATAAAGTTATTTGCTGAAGCCATTTGAAGATTTTTTAAGGCTGCTTCGTCTAGATAATCGGTTATCTTTGCAACTTGCCCTGCATCCACAAAAGGTTTTGCAAAGCCAGCTCCCCAAGTAAAAAAGACGTCTGGTGCTTCATTCGCTGAAATTGCTGTTTTGATTTTCGTTTTATAAGCCTCATTTTCTGTGGCATCAATATTAATGGTTACGTTAGGATGCTCAGCCTGATACTGCTCTAGCGCTCTGTTAAAGGATACTGCATTCCCATCATTCTCAATGGTCCAAAGATGCCATACATCTAACGACACTTTTTCTTCTTTAGCTGGCTGCGTATTATTCGTTTTTCCCTCTTTTTCGCCTGCTGCACTTGGCGTATCTGTTTGTGCCTTTTTAGGACCACATCCAACAATTCCTAATACCACAACGAAGCATAAAAAAAGTGCTGCAAACTTTTTCTTACATTTGTTAAAACCACCCATGTTTTTCCCTCCATTTACTATTTTATTGTCACCTATATAATAACGAATGAAGATTCAAGTTGGAATAGAGTAATTTTACATAATTCTATAATAATTTTACTTGATTTATTCAGTAATATTTTTTCTATATTCCGTAACGGACATTTTCATATACTTTTTGAAACATAAACTAAAGTAGTTAGGATCAATAATACCGACTTCATTGGCAACTTCATATACCTTCAATTCTTTGTTTCTCAATCGCTCCATGGCTTTTTCCATTCGTAACTTTATAATTTGTTCCTTAAAAGATAGACCTTTTTTCTGTTTGTATATTCTTGAAAGATAGCTTGGGTTCATAAAAAAAGTTTTTGCACATCCCTTTAAGCTTAACTCAGCATCCGATAAATGCTCAACAATATACCGATCGACTTTAGCAATAATATCCGTATCTAAGTTACGTTTATACCTATTAATCGCTGTGACCATTTGTGTAACATAGGCTTTAACAAAGCTTTCTCCTTTACTCAATGTAACGACCTGATAAACATTTCCAAAATCATGCAGTTCTTTAAATTTCTTTGATTCATTTAAACAGTTTTGAATATTTTTATCCAGGGATAAGGTGAGAAATTCCAAATTGGAAATAATGCGGGTTATCTGAAATCGAAAGAATGGTTCTCTTTGATGCTCCATACATCGAATGCAGTCACTAATTCTTCTAAACAAGGTTTCAACTGTTTCAATGGCTTCCTTTACGAGTCCAGCTTTAATGTAAAATTTTAATTGCTCAAGCTCCTCTGTAAAATATGTCTCATCTAAATCCACTTCATTCATGATTCCCATGTCATCCATAGAGAAAATCGTATCATTCCCTTGTATTCTACCCATTTGCAACGCCTGTTTGGCTTCAAAGGCAGCGTCATATAACTTCGTAATGTTATCCTTCATGGTACTGATACCAATAATCATATCCTTGATACCACTTTGATTTAACACTTTAACATAATAATTCAAGACAGTTACCATATTAAAATGACTATTTGCATTATAGATATACAGCATGTTATTCACATCTGAAAAAAGATATACTTGCTGACTTTCTTGTCTTGCTCCAATGATTTCTTCAAGGATGATCTTACCCTTTAACATGCTTTTATACGCCTCTATTTTAGACCCATTGTCGCTATTTTTAGAAAAAAAGTCAATCATGCCAATTTGATGATGTTCAGATTCAACGGGTATGTCATACAGCTCACCATACTCATTGATGGGCTCTATAGCAACTTTTTGGGAAATAAGCTTCAAAAAAATGCGCTCTCTCATATACGCTTTCTCGTTTTCAATTCTTTCCAACAAGATATCATAGGCAATTTTTTTCTCAAGTTCATCATAAATATCAGCAACCATTTTTTTAACAACCGTTTCAATCTCTTCATAGTCTATAGGCTTTAATATGTAGCCTTCTATGCCAATGTCGATACCTGTTTTAGCGTATTCAAAGTCATCATACCCTGTTAAAACAACAATTTTTATGCTACTATCATTCTCTTTAATCTTCTTGGCCATGGCCAACCCATCAATGATTGGCATATTAATGTCTGTGATTAATATATCGATTGGGTGTTCATCCATATAATCATATACTTCTAATGCACTTGATGCTTTTAGAACCAGCTTACAACCCACACTTTCCCAATTAACTTTTTCACTTAGTAATTCACGAATTAAGTATTCATCGTCAACAATCACAACATGTAATCGCTCTTTAGTCATTTTGCACCTCCAAAGGCAGAATAATAGTAATGATAGTGCCTCTATTGGTGCTATCAATGATAAACCTACTTTCTGCTCCAAACATATGATGTATTCTTCTTATTGTTGCTGGAATGCCTACACTTATTTTTTTCATGTCCTCACCTTGCTCACTTTGCTGATTTTTTATGTAAACCACCATTTGTCGAATGTGCTCAAGCTGAGCATTGTTCATACCGCAACCGTTATCTTCAACGATTAGTGTTATAGAATCACCTTCTTGTTTTCCAATAATTTTGATTAACCCCTCCATTCCCATAGGTCTAATCCCGTGATACAGGCTATTTTCTATTAGCGGCTGCAAGATAAGCTTTGGTATTTTAAAATCCATGATGTTTTCGTCAACATCTATTTCCACTTCAAATAAATGATTATATCGTATATTTTGTATAAACAAATAGTTTTTAATGATATCCAGTTCTTTGGAGATGGTTATGACAAGCTTTCCATCACTTAAACTTGAGCGGTAAAATTTTGAAAGGGCTACTAAACTGTTGTAAGCTTCATCTGTTCTATTTAGCATAATTAAAGAACTAATAGAATCTAGCGTATTGTACATAAAATGTGGTTTGATTTGTTCCATGACTACCCGCAGTTCTGCTTTTTTAATTGTTTGTTGCTCTTTTATGACTTTATCGATTAACGCTTTAATTGTGACAATCATATAGTTATAGCCAGCTTTAAGACTGCCGATTTCATCATGATGCTCGCTTACATTAATGGATTCAAACTTTCCTTCTTCAACATCGTGCATAAGTGACGTTAGTTTAACAATGGGATTGGTAATATACCTTGCAATAAAGAAAGAACCATAAATAATCAATACACCATTAATGAAAATAATGCTAATAATCACGCCATTAAAGCTGTTAACCATGGATGACCGGCCTTCATTGGGGACCATTTTAAGTATTTTCCAACCATACTTTTTATTAAAAAACCCTGTCATACTGTATGTTGTACGAGCAATGGTAATTTCCTCATAAAATATTTGTTCATGATTTAATCTATTCATGTAATCTTTGTCATGAATGTACGCTATTGATTGCTCATCTTCCATGGTTGAGTAGGCATCATTCTCTATTTTAATAAGCACTTGCTCATTTTCCCCTAAGTTTAACACATTTAATACGGTACTTTCTTTTATGTTGATCATCATAAGCCCAATAGGTTGATGGTTTTTATTGTTATTAATCACTCTAATGAAAGTGAAATAGTTTGTCCGATCCTCATTAATGAGTCCTCCGCCATTTAAATTAAGAATGTATCCGCCTTTTTTCTCTAAGGCTTCTTGATACCAACTAATTTTTTTAATATCTTCTAAAACGATATCTTTATAGGTTTGTTTTTCAGATGAATAACTGTTCCCTTCATTATCAAACACATAGACAGAGGAAATTTTTTCATCAAATATAATAGAGGCTGCTAATATTTTTTCTATTTCATGGTGTGAAGCACTACTCTTGTTATCAATTTCTAGATTTCGTTGAATAGCAATATCCGATATTAACTCTTTAGAAAAATTATTGATGTCTTCAATTAGAAGTTCAATACTTTTATTGTTCGTATTTATTTTACTTATACTTAACTCATAGATTGTATTTTCAATATATCGATTTGTCATATTGATATATAAAGAGATACTTATGCCAACACTCAGCAGCACCAGTATAAAGTAGAACATCAGTATCTTAGTCCTAATTCTTAGGCCTTCAAATTTATTTAAAATTGTTTTCAACCAGTCCATTTTTTAGCCTTCTTTCAAAAAAATGTATCATTTCAACCTATCTTCCATAGTATGCTTATCTTTATTATAGTTATTTTTTCTAGTTTTTTCAAAGGTTTTAAAAAAGCTACCTCTAATAGGCTTATCCTAATTCGAGGTAGCTTCGAAATTCTTATTTTCAGTTGTCTGCTTATCTATTGTGATTTCAGCTTCAGCCATAAAGCTGGACGGACACCGCCTGTACATCTGCCATCGCTCCTGTTGCCTCTCAATACATTGTTGCCTTGGATACCTATATTACCGTCACCATGGATGTACACGCCTTTTAAATTATCTCGGCCAGGCGACCGAAGCCACCACCACCAAACGCTTTCTCTATTAGCCTCAAGTCTTGCTATTCGCTTACGGTTATTTTCATCTTTTCTTTGAAGCCAATATCTTTGATTTTTACCAGGGTTATATAGTTTTTCGCTGCTGTCTCCAAAATATCTGCATGCAACTTCCTCAATACTTAATAAGAAGATGCTGTCTTGTGTATCTGCTCCGGCTTTTGAACCATACCACTGATTGTCAAGATTTTTAATTGCTACCGGAATTATTCTTGATTGATCAGTTGTGTTGAATGTGTTATAAAATTCTCCATTCAGATATTGTCTTAACGAGCAGTCAGCCCATGTTATATGTTTATAAGCGTTATGGTAAGAGCGTTGTTCTATAATATACTCGGTTATAATCAGAGCCACATCATTTTTAATGTCAAGAATGCGCCAGTCATAACCACCAAATTGTATCACCTGACCGATATTAAATTCTTCCATTGATCTTCTCCTTCTCCTTAATTGGCATGCAAATTTTAAGCAACATTATGTACAATTTTCTATTACTTTTACTAGCTAGTCTCAAGATAAGCATACAGGTTGACGCCACGTTAAAGTCAATAGAAAATTTTAATTAATTTTATAACGGATTGTATATGTATAGCACCACTAGTAAATGACCAACTTAGCTTGACACACTCTTGGCATACAAAAATCCTCCTAGATATTATGTATTATATCATAATCTAGAAGGATTTGTGTCTATACACAATTATTCATAGACTCTTACCGTTTTCTTTATAAACATTGCTTTGAGTCAAGTCTCTCTTTCTGAAAGAATGAAGATTATACTGCACCTATGTGTAATCTTTTTATCTTTAATAGAGCTTCCTACCCTTTTCGTCTTCAATAAGCGTCTTGCGGTAAAAATAGCTGTTTACCACATCACGCCACAGACCTGCATGATCAAGCTGATGTTCCAAACGCTTTTTCACCCGCATATAAGGCAAAGCTTCCACTGTTCCTTCTAGAGCAGTCCACTGTTCCAACATTTCCGAAACCGTTTCAACCCCTTCATAATGGGCATCATAGATATGCTGGATTAATGTCTTTCCAGTAGACAGCTGATAACTGTATGGAATCCTGTGAAAGAAAAGCAGTAATGACTCTGGACAGGTAACCGTACTGCTGTACATCCTTTTATTTTTAGGAAAATACTGATCTATGTAGCCGGTGCCTGCTTCGGTCCTGTCAACTCCCATGGCCAAATGGTCTGCTCTGTGGTATGTACCAAACATGTCATACTCATAACCGTCCACATTGGGGCCGTAATGATGCCCCGGATTCACCATCCAGCCGATACCTAGGGGACTGGTATACTTCTCATAGGCCGGCCATGATTTCATAAGCATATTACAGATGACATCTACCGCTTCTCTGTTAAATGTCTGACATACCCATTCCTCTGCAATCTCTTCAGATGTCAGAGAGGTCTTCCATATGAGCCGACCAAAACCGTAATAATTGGCTGCTGCAAGATCATGCCCTGTCCAGTTGCTGTCGTTACCGGTATTGGCTACAGCTGCGATACCGGAGTGTTTCATGGCGTATGTCCTTCCAGCCACCACATCACGGACCCTATCATTCTCTGAAGCACAGTGAGTCCTGAAATCAAGTACCTCTTTCCACATGGGTACAAGATAGCAGACATGTCTCTGCTGTCCCGTATATTCCTGAGCAGCCTGGAATTCCAACACCTGATTGGTTGCCTTCATGGCACCTAACAGAGGTGATACAGGTTCCCTGACCTGAAAATCCATAGGGCCGTTCTTAATCTGAAGAATCACGTTATCATCAAAAGCACCGTCAAGAGGTATAAAATGATCATAACTTGCACTGGCTCTATCCTGAGTGGTATCCCTCCAATCCTGTGTGCAGTTGTAGACAAAGCAGCGCCATAGAATGATACCACCGTATGGTGCCACAATTTTACCGAGCATATTGGCTCCTTCTGCATGGGTTCTGCCATATGAGAAGGGCCCCGGTCTGCCTTCGGAATCGGCCTTGATCAGGAATCCACCCATATCCGGCAGTTCACTGTATAAGGCATCCAGAGTCCTTTGCCACCATGTGATAACTTGCTCATCCAGAGGGTCACAGGTGTCTAAACCACCGATGTCCATAGGTGCTGCATAGTCCAGACTCAGATACAGCTTGATACCGTGAGCTCTGAAGATATCTGAATAGGTTTTTAATGGTTCTCTGTATTTTTCTGTTATCAGGTCAATGGCGGCCCCTGCCACATTCACGTTGTTGATGACCACACCGTTGATACCAATGGATGCATTGAGCCTGGTATAATCCATAATTCGCTCACTGACAATAACCTCACCGCTCTTGAAGAAGAAGGATTCACCGCTGTAACCACGTTCGATGCTACCATCCATATTGTCCCAGTGATTCAGCATTCTAAGAGGATTATCTGGTATTTCAACCCCTTGATAACCATCTGGAATACCACCTGATCTCATAAGTCTCAGGACACCAAACACACCATAGAGCACACCGACATCAGACTCTCCGTATACGGTAATCAGTCCGCCGTAGCTTTCAATCTTGTACCCTTCTGTACCTATCGCCATGTCGTTATCGCCAACAACCAAATGTATGCCCTCATGGGGAATCTTTTCACTTTCATTCACATGAGGTATTATGCCATACATAGCAGCCGCAGCAAGTTGAAGTTCTTTGACTGCGGTGTCAAGGACTTCAGAATGTCCCTTCAACGTAATACTTGAGAGGAAGGATGCATATGTCCCTGTCTCATCCTGCTCATATTTCAACCATGCCTGTTCCCAGTTCATATCAGTACCTCTCTTTCTTGAAGGATCATCTTACTGACAACGTCTACTGTCCGCTGTTTAAGTTTCTCTACCAATATTCTGTTCATGGTCTATCTCTCTCCCAAGGTCAACAGGTTCATAAGTTCTGTCAATTGGAAATAAGTTAACATGTCGTACTCCTTTTTAGCTGAATGGAAACTTTCTGGTCGTCAGTACCAAGTGTCAGGATAACGCCCAACTCACAAGGATCAACTGGAACAGTTGCTTCCTCTATTTCCCCAATATTCCTTAGAACAATGGTTGCTGGTTTTTTACTGTTTCTCGTTATAAGCATTGTATTATCCGTTTTCTCCAAAGTCACATGATCCTCTACCTGATTCTTCGTGTTATAAACATCTAAAGCAATTTCCGCACCGTCATTTACTTCAAACACATGATAGGAGATGTTCTCCAGATAATCGTAGTCCGGTCTTGAATCATCCTGTCCCATGGGTAGAATCGTATTAGGCTTAACATACAGAGGCAGACTGAAATAATTAAAATTTTCATTAAAATACTTACCGCCTTGGTGCTTCTCATTGGTCAGCAAGTGTGTATACGTACCATGAGGAAGGTAATATTGACAGTCCCCTTCTGGATTGAACACAGGCGCAACCATGACTGCATCTCCCAGATAGTACTGTCTGTCAACAATCTGAGCAATAGGATCTTCTGGATGTTCCAAGAACATAGAACGCATCATGGGAATACCGCTGATAGCTGTCATATTGGCCTGACTGTAAAGATAGGGCATGAGTCTGCATTTCAATTTCACAAAGCTTCTGAGGACATCCACACTCTCTTCATCATATAGCCATGGCACTCTGTAGGAGTTAGATCCATGAAGCCGTGAGTGACTGGATAATAAACCAAAGGCTGCCCAGCGTTTATAAACGTCACTGGTAGAGGTGCTTTCAAATCCGCCAATATCATGGCTCCAGAAGCCGAATCCGGACATGGACAGACTCAGACCACCCCGAAGACTTTCAGCCATGGATTCGTACTGGGATGTACAGTCTCCACCCCAATGGACGGGAAATTTCTGAGAACCCACTGAGCCTGAACGGGCAAACAGCACGGACTGATACTTGCCAAGTTTTTTTTCAAGGAGGTCATACACAACCCTGTTATATAAATAAGCGTAGTAATTGTGCATCTTTACAGGGTCAGAACCATCATGGTAAAAGATATTCTCAGTAGGGATTCTCTCACCAAAGTCTGTTTTGAAGGAATCAACACCCATATCCAACAGTTTTTCCAAATGGCTCACATACCAAGCCGTGGCTTTGGGATTGGTGAAGTCCACGATAGCCATACCTGGCTGCCATAAATCCCATTGCCATGGATTACCGTCTGTTGTTCTAATAAAATAGTCCTTCTCAAGACCTTCATCATACAGTGGCGATTTCTGCCCAATGTAAGGGTTAATCCAAACACAGATATGAAGTCCTTTAGCTTTGAGGCGCTTAATCATACCATAAGGGTCAGGAAAGACACAGCTGTCCCAAGTGAAGTTGCACCACTCGTATTCATTCATCCAGAAACAGTCAAAGTGAAACGTATGCAGCGGTATATCCCTTTCAAGCATACCGTCGACAAATGAGGTTACTGTCTCTTCATCGTAATCTGTCGTGAAGGAAGTCGTCAGCCACAGACCAAAACTCCATGCCGGCGGAAGACCTGGTTTTCCCGTGATGTCCGTATATTTTGAAAGAATCTCTTTTGGGGTGTCACCAGGAATGAACATATATTCAAGCTCTTCACCGGCCACAGAGAATTGAACCTTTGATACTTTTTCTGAACCTATTTCAAAAGACACTTTCCCTGGGTCATTGACAAAGAGTCCATAGCCTTTATTGGACAAATAGAAAGGGATATTTTTATAGGACTGTTCGGACCCTGTACCGCCATCTTCGTTCCATATATCCACCGTCTGGCCGTTTCTGATAAGGGGTGTGAAACGCTCACCAAGACCGTAGATTTTCTCATCAATACCGATATTAAGGTTTTCACACATGTACCTGCCACCCTCATCTGTGTCCATCATGCCAAGACCTCTGAATCCACTGTAGGTGATCATTTTACCTTTGTACATGTATTCAATCTTCCACCCATTCCTGTAAATTCTCATTGCAGTCTTCCCTGCCCCAATCTCATAAAAATCATTTGTATCAGAGACGTTAAGGGGCAGTTGTTTATTCTGAGTATCAAAAACAGGCTTCTTCGATTTTTTCTTAAAATGAATAATCCTAAGGCTGATAACATCCTCAGCAGGTGATGTGATTGACAGGGTAAATAGAGGTCCTCTGAGTGTATTACCTCTATGGTGTACCTGTTGAAAGGGTGCATAGACGGTGACTTCCCTATCTGTCACTTTGATATCTCTTGCTTCGTTGGTATAGTAAGGGGTTACCCCTTTTCTCATAAGCCATCTACCATTACTGAATTTCATAGCAAACCTCCTCGTATATCTATTATTATGTTAATTCTAAATCAATACTTATGAGAGTACAACAATAAAAATTCATTTTGATCAACTATAAAAAATCTAGAATATCTATTTACTTCTGTACCATTTATGCTGGTATACTTAAGTGTTGTATTCCTGTATAATGTACTTAGAACGCATACAAGTCTATACATTAACTACTCAAAAGGAGAGCCTGATGCTAAAAAAACAATTAAACAGGGTATTCATCATTGTATTACTCATACCGGTTATCGCTATCGGCTCCTATCTTCTTTACAACAATTACAACATGCTTTATGGCCATCATGAGGAAATGCTCATATCTGACAATCTGAGAATCAGATCCATTATTTTTGAAGTCACCACCTCAATCACCAATATTGCAGAGATCATTGGAGAGAATGATGACCTAATGCAGCTGATTAGTAAAAGCTATGAGAATGAAGTGGAAGCTCGTAACCAGATGAAACAAATCACTGTTTTGAGTGAATATTTTAGTAGGCATACAGAAGTTGGACGAATAACCTTGTACACGGATAATGCCAGTCTCATATCCACAGACCATATCACTGTTGTTGATACGGATGATCCCTGGTACAACCATCACGTAAATCGGCCTGGATACTATTGGCAGGTGACCGAGGAGATGAATAGCATGAATGTCCCTTTGGTGGAACTACAGCTCATGTATGCAATCAATGTGCCCAGAAGTCAGTGGGATGCTGTTCTGATTATATCCATTGACATTAATTACCTAAAGAACCGCATGGATAATAATCAACTGGATGTAGATATCACCGTCAACAATGACCCTGTATTCTTCTCTACCTGGGGTAATACTGGTGATTCTCTGACATTCCATGATTACAGCAACGAGAAATTCTTCAAATTCTCTGGCATCAGCAGTTTGTATAACTGGCGTGGTCTTATGGAGGTATCTACCATCAAACCAGTCAAATCCGACGACAGCATATATGTCTTTTCTTCGGACCATCACGCTCTGGACCGTATCCGCCGTATCCAGCTTTGGACACTGCTAATCGTATGCCTGAGCATACTCATACCAAGCTGGATTATCATCAATTTCACCAGGCAACTAACCAATCGAGTAGATACTCTGAGACGTGAAATGCACCGTGTTACCGATGGCGATTATAATATTATGGAGACTTTCAAGGGAAATGATGAACTGGTAGATCTGTTCAGGGACCTGAAGGTTATGATCCGTTCCATCGAAGAACGGGACAATGCCATCTTTGATGCTCGAATCAAAGAGCAGGAACTGATCAACCATCAGCAGAAGATGGAAATGGAGATTCTTTCTAGCAAAATCAACCCTCATTTCCTTTACAACACCTTAGAGACCATTCGGATGAAAGCCTTTAGTATGGATGATATGGACGTTGCCAATGCCGTGAAACAACTGGGCAAATATATGCGCTATAACTTGGAGTCCACGGGAGAAGCTACTACGTTGACAAATGAACTGGATTACATCCAGATTTATCTGGAAATTCAGAAGCTGAGGTTTGCAAATCGTATCAACCATTGTATTCACCTAGACAGCACACTGAATCCCGACAACATCATGATTCTTCCACTGATGATTCAACCTATTGTAGAGAATGCCTTCATCCATGGGCATGGGGAGACACTGGAAAATGGTACAATCTCTATCATGGTTAGAGATGAGGATGACGTGGTCAGTATTAGCGTTAAAGATAATGGCTGTGGTATGGATAAAAACACGTTGGAAGGACTCTTAGCGAAACTCACTCACATAGACCACCCGTCTACCTCCAGCTTTGGCCTTTACAACATACATCAAAGACTGAAATTATACTATGGTGATGACTACGGACTGACAATCGTATCAACATTAGATGAAGGAACATCCATCACTTTCAAGATTCCCCACAGAAAGGAGGAGCAATCATGCTGACAGTATACATTGCTGATGACGAGGATATCGTCAGACAAGGGCTTAAGAAAATTATTAATTGGAAGGAACTGGGTTTTGAAGTCTGCGGAGAAGCCAACAATGGTCTTACAGCCTACAATGATATTGGCACTTTGAATCCAGACCTTGTTCTTCTTGATATACAGATGCCTAAACTACAGGGGCTTGACCTTGCCGGTCAGTTGAGAGAAGATGGTTTTACTGGCAGAATCATCATACTAAGTGGCTATTCAGAGTTCAAATATGCCCAAGCAGCCATCAAATGCCATGTGGATTTCTACCTGACCAAGCCCATTGAGGAAGAAGACCTGTACAAAGCTGTCATGAACATACGGCAGATCCTTCAGAAGAAAAAACTTCATACGGAACACCTTTCCTACTACCAAGAGAAGGCAAAGCGCAAGATACTGGAGGAAATGATCCGAAATGAAAGAAAAAGTCTGGCAAGTTTTGAATACTCTCTAGGTGATCTGAATCTCCAGACAGATCTCTATCAGATTCTCATCATAGGTGCACTTGAATCATCCTCCGGACCCTTTGCTGATTTCTGCAGCCATCTGAACATTCCAATTACCAGCAACTATATCGAGCAATTGAAGATTGAATCCTTAGAGGTGATTCTTCTTAAGGGAGAATTTATCATTGGAAGATTCTATGCCTTCAAAGACCGCCATACAAATGAGAAAAATACATCATACTTCATCAATGCCGGCAATGTGGTGACGGGTATCAACGACATCTATTACTCCTATCATGAAGCACTGGCTGTCCATGAACGCAGGTTCTTTTTCGAAGAGCAAAGCTTCATCGCTGACAGTGATGATTTGCCTGCTCCGTCAGATCTGAAGGTAATGTTCACAGCAGAACATTCCAGACAATTTGGTCAAAGCTTTTATGAGCATATCAAGCTCCACAAAGTAAGGGAAAGTAAGCATCAGATACAAGAACTGCAGGCAAAACTTCTGAATTCCGGCAACAGTGTTGAATTCATCAAAAGTTTCCTGACAGGCATGTATCTGTACATTGTTCATGCGTTCCAAAAGGACTACGGAGGGAACGGTTTGGATTTCCTTACCAACGCTGAAATCATTCAACAGATTCACAACTATGACGTTCTGAAGGATATACTAAGTTTTATCAGCAATGAAATCACAAGAATGATTGGTGCTATCAGTAATTTCAGTAGTGAGCATATTGTGGATGATATCATTGAGTATATAAAGCATCACTATAGCGAAGATATTAAACTGAAAACCCTAGCACCCAAATTCGGTTACAACGGCTCTTATTTAGGTAAGATCTTCAACAAGAATGCAGGGATGAGCTTCAACGACTATCTTCACAGTATTAGAACCGAGAAGGCCAAAGGGCTTCTTCTGGACGAAGGGTATAAGGTCTATGAAGTGTCTCAAAAGGTGGGATACAAGAACGTGGATTATTTCCACCTGAAATTCAAAAGTTACAACGGGTGCACCCCCAACGAATTCCGGTCTAAACGTAACATCCATGTAGACTGAAACTTACGCATTATAGGTTTTCTTCATAAACAGGAGGTGGCTGAACTTACAGCTACCTCCTGTTATGGTGTTTAATTATATCGCTGAATACTATTGATTTCTTGCCTTATCTCTTGCTGCACTTTGCTCTTTGGCAATGTTTAGGTCATAGTTAAGTACTTCTTCATAGCCAAGTTCATAAACCGTATCCTGCATATCCTTAAGGAGAGCGTAGAATTCAGCCTCGTCGCTGGCAAATACCATTTTCCAGGAACCCTCTACAATCACAGCTTTAACCTGAGCTCTAAGGGTGCTAATTTCCCAAGGCTCTGCAGGTGAAATATAATCCGTTCCAGGTGCTACTAGTATCTGATCATGTTCCCTAAGGTATTCGAAGGTTGATAGTGCTCCAACCGCTTCTTGCCATGATTTATGGACGGGTGTGGAAGTCAATTCGATATAGGACTCCCAAAGCTTGAAGTCATATGGGAAACCATTGACAGGATTGATGTCTTTAGGTAGTACGGATGTGTAGTTCAACTGGCTGACACCATCGTTCCAACTTCCTCCGCCCCAATCTTCAGGCATATCCGTACCGCCTTCTAACATTGCCTGAACACCGAATTCTGTCAGTTCGGGACGACCATTCACCATCTCCCATGTAAGCCCTTCAGGGCCACAGGTACTCCCTGTCTGAGCAGTACTCATCATGATACCTTCAGGAGAATAAAGCCAATCAATAAAAGCTGCCATTCTTTCTGGATCCTGTGCTTGTGAACCGATACCCACTACGTATTTGTCACCAGTTGGTGTTGCTCCAGAAGAGAAGATTTTCATATCATCAATGGGTGCCATCATGAAGCCTTTGCCTGCATTAAGACGTTCTGTCGTATTATATGCAGCCTGGCCAAGCCATGGCCAGGGCGCAAAGATGACTGCACCGTCCTCATATTTGCTGTACACGGTATCCCAGCCTTGGGTTGTTGATTCAGGATCTACTAGACCCATTTGATTGGCTTCAAAATACAGTTTCAAAGCCCTGACATACATAGAATCATCATCAATAATGTTCTGGTCATCAGAACCATCAGCCTTTGACAGGATGAATCCTAACTCATCATAGCCGTAGAAACAGGTTGGCTGCTTGGCTTTCATCATCATATTGCCATCCCAGTCCTTAAAAAGTGAAAAGGCATACGTTTTTTGACCAGATTCTGAAGTAGGTTCCATTTCCTGCATTTCTTTTAGTACCGGCAGTAGATTCTCAAGAGTGGTTAACTCAGGTGACCCCACAGCCTGATATAAATCCCATCGAAGGTATGGGCCAAAAGTCGGCTCTGCACCTTGACTTGGCTCAGTTGGTGGATAGGCGGATACCCTTGAAGGGACAGCATAAATGCTTTCATCATTACCTGTAAGATTCTGAAGCTTCTCTATCGCGCCTGTGTACTTCATAACATTGGGCATCAGATTAGTCATTTTGCTCATATCCAACAACAGATCTGCTCTGACAGTATCCTCAAGCCTTCCGTTCTCTGATCCAATCATGACAATATCTCCTAGGTTGCCTGCTGCGGAGCGGGTTTGAAACAACGTATCACCACCACCGGCAACATTAGGTGCGATGATGTTCAATTCCATATTGAATTTCTCTTTGACCACCTCACCAAACCATCCTACTTGTAGCCCCTGATAGTTTGCCTGAGAACAGAACACATCGACAGTCAGGAACTCCTCATAATCTGCCTTCCCTTCTGAAGTAGAACTCTTTCCACCTGATTTGGTTTCATTATCCTTCGTGGCTGTTGCTTTGTCAGAATCAGCAGCTTTGTCTCCTTCACTATTTCCCCTACACCCTGTGAAGAGACTCATGGCAAGAACCCCAATGAGCATAATGCTGACAAGTTTGTTCATTTTTACTTTCATCGTTAATACATCCTCCTTTTGAATTTAAATCAGTGGCTCAATCAACCATTTATAACATTGGATTTAACCCATATGTCCATTATATAACGCTTTACTTATAAACTGATTTTATCCTTTTACCGATCCAATCATAATACCTTTCACGAAGTAGCGTTGGAATATGGGATAAATGAACAGAATGGGAAGTACAACAATAACAGAAATTGTCATACGTATGGATGTTGGTGTCTGTTGTTTAGCAAGTGCCTCCATACTCTGTCCTATGGTACCATTGCTCTTAATCAGCATCGCTAGGGAGTTGGCCTGATTAAGAAAGGTGTACAGCTGGTACTGAAGAGAGTACAGCTTTTGATCCGTTACATAGATCAAGGTATCGTAGAATGCGTTCCACTGACCAACTGCTGAGAATATGGCAATGGTTGCAAGAATCGGTTTTGTCAGTGGGAAGATCACCCTTGCATAGATGGTCAAAATTCCTGCACCATCAATCTCTGCGGCTTCCTGGAGTGATTTTGGTGTGGATTCCACAAAGGTCTTCACCAATATGATATAGAAGGGCTGCACCACAGTCGGTATCACATAAACCCAGAAGGTATTGGTCAGTTGAAGATTCCGCATTGTTAAAAACATTGGAATCAGACCCGCATTGAAGTACATGGTGATGACCATGAACCGATACCAGAACTTTCTCCTCCACATTTTTTCCTGAGTAAACATGAATCCAAGAAATCCAGACGCAATAACAGTAAGCGTGGTGCCGATAACAGTTCTCCCAATGGATACCCAGGCGGCTCTGGCAAGACCGTCCAGCTTCAGAATCTCCACGTAATTCTCAAAGTGTATGTTCTTCGGAAAAAAGTTAATCAGTCCATTGGCCGAAAGGTTATTAGCACTGATGGTATTGATAATCAAATAATAAAAGGGATACACACATAATAGGGTAAAAATAATAAACCCAATGTAATTGAACACATTAAACAGAATATCGACAACTGTATACCTATTGCTGCCAACACGAATATTTTTTTCCATAATAATCTCCTTATACGATGGACCTGCCTCTGACACGTTTGGACAGTGTATTCACAACGATTAAAAGTGTTACTGATACGACAGATTTCAGTATACTGATAGCTGTGGCAAGAGGAATGGAATTGTTACTTCCAAGACCTAGGTTATAGACATAAAGGTCAAGAACCTGTATCTTATCACGATTGAAGGCATTCTGAAATACGAAGTACTGATCCATGCCGTTATTAAGAAAATTAGCTACTGAAAGCATCAGCAATACAAAAAATGTGGGAAGGAGGGCCGGCAGTGTGATATGGCGCATTAGGTGAAAACGGTGTGCCCCATCCACTCTTGCCGCCTCATAGAGTTCTTGGTCCGTACCTGCAATGGCTGCCAGATAGAGTATTGCCCCCCACCCAAGGCCTTTCCATAGAGACCATGCCAGCATCTTGAAGTAGGTATAGTCACCACTATCAAGAATCTTAATGGGTTCTGTGATGATATTCAAGTCCATTAGGATAGAATTCATCATACCTGTGGTTGAGAAAAGAGCAAAGGCAACTGAATACACAAGCACCCAACCAATGAAGTTAGGCAGTGTTGTCAGTGTCTGGACAATGCTTTTGAACTTTTTAGATTTGATTTCATTGAGCATAATGGCAAAGATTAACGGCAATATGGATGTAGCGATATTTAAACCGCTCATAATGAATGTATTCTTAAGAACCTGCAACAGTTGGTTAATCTGCCCTTTACTCTGAAAGAGATACCTGAACCATTTGAATCCTACAAACTCGGATTGTGCAAGAGTCAACGGCGGTCTGTAATCATATAGAGAATACACCCACCCATACAGCGGATAATATGCAAAAAGTAGTGTAAGTACAAGAAACGGTACGATCAAGAGAAAAAGTTTGATTGACTGCCTTCGTTTCTGTTTCTTTATTCCTATGGGTCTCATGATGTTAGCTCCTTTCCCAAGGTTATTTGTTATTCTGAACTTGATACAATCATATCAATGAAACGCCTTTACAGATACACCTTAAATTGTAGGAACACTACACCCAAAAAAAGATATCCATTTTTTATGGTAACATAAAATGAATTTATTCTGTTGACCAGTTCCACTGTTTTACTATTGTAGGCACTGTATGGTTGATTTCATAAGTACTAATCCTAATAAAATGCCACTTTTCGGTAGCATGATTGATCTGAACTGTATGAGCAATGGCTGGAAAACATCATACAATATTAACATGAGTCATAGTTGAATTACTTTTCTCATTAAGGATTTCCTCTCACTTAAGCCTATTGCAATAGAAATTGTGCAGCCTATTGCAATAGACATATTATGTCAAATAAAAAGGTGCTGATTTATCAACACCTTAACTAAGTTCTTATTATACGCATAACAAATAAGCATTTATTTCCTTAATTTTTTCTGCATTGTTTTACCTTTAGCTAACTCATACTATATGACCGTTGCCGGTTTTAGACTTTGTCGACAGTCTGAAGGGGTTTTTTAATACCCCTTAATATTTTGGATAAGTTATATGATCTGGTTCTCAGTTGAAATAAAATTATTTTGCGAGTCGAGGCTTGTGTGGTAAGTGATAAATTTATGACTTTATCTTTTTCACCATCAATAGTATAGTAATAACGTATTGTTACATTGGAAAGACTTATATCGATAGAACCTGTATTTTCTATAATAAGTTTAGGGCTAATACTCTGTGTAGTTGATGATGTTGTACCATTATATTCTTTTACTTTATATCGCCTGCTAAAGGATTTGGAGTAGGGGTAGGTGTTGCTGTTGGAGCAGAGGTTGTAGTAGGTGCAGGAGTCGGTGAAGTTATAGCAGTATCTCCATAGACTACTCCACGACCATTTGTTCCAAGATAAACACGTCCATAAATCCTCGGATCACCAGATATACACATATTCGTTCTTGCGTACTGGTGAAGGTCGTCATTGATTCTAACCCATGAAGAACCGGCATCAATGGAGCGGAATATTCCACGTACACCATCAATTTTTGCAGAAGTATATAATGCCATGTAATTTTGTCCGTTAGCAGCTTTCCCAAAACCAATAACATCAGCTTCCTGTACATTAGAAAGTTTTGTAAAACTTTGGCCTGAGTCAGTAGAATGCCATATGCCATGTTCACCATCTTTGTCACCGCCAACAAACCAAATATCACCTTCAACCCCAGGCATAGCCTTAAATTGGGTGGCTCCTGACTCAGGAGATGAATGCAATATTGATGCTGCTACTGGCAAGCCTGTGGCTGGCGTTTTAGTAAAACTTACCCCCCCGTCAGTACTTACATAAAAGTCTCCAGCTGAAAACCCATAGAATTTATCAGGATTAACACGGTCAGAAGCTACACTGGATTGTGCAGGAAGACCACTACAAGCAGTCCATGAGACACCATTATCTGTTGAATAGCAAACTGAAGCTGTACCATTCGGACTCCAAACTACTGAACTTCCGTCGGCTGCAATAGCTGTCATGCCTCCCGTGGTAGTTCCGTTGGGTTCGGTAGCTCCCTCGAACCAACTTGTTCCTCCATCATTGGAGAACCCTGAAGCCTTGTTTGTGCTATATTGTCTATCTACATTTCCTACACGAACGATTATGTTTGGGTCTAGTTCTGCATAGTCCATGCTGGTTGTAGTAAGAAAAAGAGGACTAGTATACATCATTGAAGGCACTTGCGTTATATCATCATGACGAAAACCGCCTATATCGCCAAGACCACTTAGTAAATGGGCTCCTGACGGAGGACTGATAACTGATAATACAGCTGTTTCTTCCATACCCACACCTTTTACTTCTATATTAATAGTACCACTGTCCCAGTTATTCAGATTATCGGTACCGTAAATAGTAGCACCGGTACCATACATCATACGGTTGGAATTAAACGGGTCAATTTCAAGATCACCAATCATCCATCCTAACTTTGGAGTAACTTCAGGAAGCTGGGCTTGAGAATTAAAAGTTAGCCATGGGGCAGCTGAAATATCATGGGTGTACCTGTTAATTCGATTTGGATAGACACCAAAATCCCATATCCTAGTCCATGTTGACCCACCGTCTGTACTGCGAAAAATAATTTCATCAGGCCACCATGCATTTAGCGTTGCTACCATAATCGTATTGGGACTTTGAGCATCTACTGCAAGACCGCCATATCCATAATGATTATCACTGCTGCTTGAAGGAACAGGACTTATATTCGTCCATGTACCGCCAGAAGCATCAAACTTCCATACATCACCTTTACTACCATCATAAGGGCCGCAACCGTCACTATAGCTTATATAGAGTTTTCCGGTAGAAGAAAGCACTCCGTGATGCGGTAAATATCCAATAGGTTGACCTGGAATGGCCTCCCAGGTAACACCGGCATCAGTACTACGGAAAATACAATTGCCTTGATCAGCGACACCAACATAGATCGTTTGTGTCGCATTGCCTAAAGTGCCTGTGCTTGGATCAAAAGTAATCCAGGCAATCCCCGTCGGGTCACCACCGTATTCTTGACCAGGGCGTGGAATATAAGTACCTGTTTGGGTAAAGCTGGTAACTTTTGACCAGGTTACACCGTAATCAGTACTTTTCCAAAGTCCATTCCCACTACGAGCGCCAAAATAAATGATGCTATTATCATTAGGATCAATCATTAAACGTTCTCCCATAGAACGACCCGGCATATTTCCTCCGACTTTGAATGGTAAGGGCGTACTCTCCCAGGTATCCCCTTTGTCTGTTGAACGTAAAATATGACCATTAGTATCCCAATCATTTGTATACGTTCCAACTGCCATGTATACACGGTTGGTGTCAATGGGATCTGTTGCTAAGGCATCAACACCATTTTTATTCCAATCTACAAAGCCTACCCAATCGGTAAGTGGAATCCAGCTTTCGTTCATTTGGTCCCAGCGATATGCACCACCGATATCAGTACGGGTATAAATTAAATTTTCTTCTGAAGTATTGAATATAATCCCGGGTACAAAACCACCGCCTGTGCCTGTCTTTACATTTTGCCAGACGTACTCTTCTGTGGTAAAAGCATTTACTGAGCTGGTAATCAACATAACCATTAAAAGAACTACACTTAGTTTTTTTGAAACTTTTTTCAGCATAAACTATTCACCTCTTTATTTTGTATTAAACATATTTGTAGAACACTTTTTCAATTTGATGCTTCTGATATGTATGAATTTCATAATAAGAAATACTTTGCTGTAGTGCTAAGCAGAAATTTATCAATTCATAATGATAAATTAAAAATGCATATGAAACACTTGCAAGTATTTGCAACATCGTATTTTTAGAATGTACCTTATAAAACTTATATTTTCAATTTTGTTACAAGTTATATAACTTTAGTCACGTGAGCTTGTATAAAATTATAATATCAAATTGAAAAAATATTTAAATAAATTATATCTTATGTTATGTCATAAATATACAGTAAAAATTAGACATAATATCAGGTAAAAAATATACACAAGAAATCAAACATAATAATGGGGATGGAATGCTTTCAAACCACAGCGTATATTGCAATGGTTGCAAATAAAAAAGTGCTGATTTCTCAACACCTTAACCAATTTCTCATTATAATGCAAGTATTTATTTCCTTAATATTTTCTCCATTTTTTTACCTCTGGCTAACTCATCAATTAACTTATCTAAATAGCGAATCTGCTGCATCAATTTATCTTCTATGTCTTCCACTCTGTATCCACAAATGACGCCTTTGATGAGTGAAACATTGGGATTCATACAAGGTGCTTGGTTAAAGAACTCTTCAAAATTCACTTCTTTATCGATTTGTTGTTGTAATCCAAGTTCATCATAACCCGTTAGCCAATAAATGATTTCATTTACTTCTTCCTTAGTTTTTCCTTTTTTCTCTGCCTTTTGTATATACATAGGATAGATTTTTGAAAAAGACATTGCAAAAACTCTTGAATTATCCATTTTGAAATTCTCCTTTCTCATTTTCGTTTTCCACTGCCAAAATCAACCTTTATCACATTTGATTGTTCCTTCTTTTCATCTTTCTCAGTCTCAACATCATTGGCCTCTTCTGGGTCTGAGGAATCATCGGAAACGCTTGCCATATCTATTTTTTCAAAGTCTTTCAGAATACTTTCAAAAGGACGTGGTACATCCGTATGATCAAAAACATAGAGATTATTTTTTGCTCTGGATATGCCCACATAAAACAATCGGCGGTCTTCTTCTGTCTGTTCAAGATCATAATTTTTGTACCAATCATGAGAGTGAAAGTAATAGACATTCTCAAACTCAAGACCTTTTGCAGAATGAATGGTAGTCAGTATAACCTTAGGGTTTTTCCCCTTTTTTAGGTCAACAACAGGGTCCAAAATAAGATTGATGATGAAATTTTCCAATGACTCATAACTTTGCAGTAAATCTGTAAGCAGTTGAAAGTCATCTTTAACATCACTTACGGTATAATAGTCTGACTCGATAAGATCGTAAATGGACATATAGAGTTTAATCACGAGAGATAACAGCTCATCCTTATTCACTGTTGTTGTCAGTATGTCTCTAACTTGTCCTACAAAAGCAGTCTTTTCATCATTAAGCCTATCCGTATCCTTAAGTTCATATTTCATTAGCCTTTTCGCCGTCTTTGGACCAATTCCGGGATAAATGGTTAATATCCGATTATAGCTGACTACATCCCTGCGATTCAGATATACCATAAGAAAAGCCAGTACATCCTTTATATGCTTTCTCTCCAACAGACGGACACCACCATAAACCGCATAATCAATACCCTCGTTAATCAAGGCTTTTTCAAAAACCGTTCTGTGCTTGTTATAGCGATAAATCAATGCATGACTTTCTTCAGGCTTTTCTTTAATTTTTGATATCACAAAGTCCCGATGACTTTCCAGTGTATTACCTGGTACTACTTCTACATAACCAGACATGTCTTTTGCTGAAATTAAAACCTTTTGATACCCAAGTTTTGAAGCTTCAACTGTCTGGTTGACCCGATTCACAATCTCAGGAACAGATCGGTAATTCCTGGTCAGCTTTATCATCTTTGCATCTTCAAAGTCACGATAAAAGTTTAAAATAATCTTATGGTCTGCTCCTCTAAAGGAATAAATCCCTTGAAAATCATCACCTATAGCCATCACATTGGGTATGTTAAGTTTTTTGATAAAATCCAACTGCATTTTATTTGTATCCTGGTACTCATCAATCATAAGGTATTTGTATGGTAATGGTAGACGATTCTCTTTATGATCCATAAAATGACTGATTTTCAAAATCATATCATCATAGTTAGCTAACATGTGTTCCACTTTATAGCGTTCATATACTTTCCTATATGCTTCAATAGCATCACCGTCATCCATCAAGTTTCGCAAATCGAATTTCTTAATATATTCCTGGGGTGTCATATCCGTATTGACACAATAAGAGATAAGTTTTTGTATACGACCAGCACGAATAGGTTTGCTAAAGCCTCTATAGTCTGTCATAACAAGGCTATGAACTTGGCGATCGTCTTCAGCATCCAACAATCGAAATTTTGATATGGGTGATTGCTTGCCATTCATCTGTGATATATGATTAGCAAAGCCATGGAATGTGCCAACAAAACCTAATTCTGTATTGGGCATGAGTTGATTAATTCTATACTTTAGCTCATTGCCGGCTTTTCTTGTAAAGGTAATGACAACTACTTTACTTAGATCCGTACCTGTTTTTATCATATGAAGTACTCGATAAGCTAATGTATGTGTTTTGCCAGTACCCGGTCCTGCTATGACAAGGAAATTCCCCTCTTTGCGAGTGGCTGCAATCTTCTGACCTATATTTAATTTTTCAAGATACCAGTTATCACTTAAAGAGTCTTCAAGTTCTGTTAACTCTCTCGCTGAAAAAGCTTCTATTGAATTACGAATTTCGTCATTTGATCTCATATACATTCCTCTTCACTCTTTTCAAGAACGTTTGTTCTTATTATAGCATATAAAGTGGAAAATAAGTAGATGGTAAATGAAAATTGTTGAATAGAAGTTTATTCCTTAAACGTATCTTAGCGTTCTTAGCTTTATTATTCAAAAACGTCCACACAAATGACAAAGTGTGGACGTTTTTGAATTTGAGGATTATCATCATTTGTTTTTGCAAAGGCAACATTTTTTATTTAAATTAGAGTTATGGATTTCTATTAATTCAACCGTTTCGTTTTCATATAATCTCATATAACACTCTTTCTATCAGTTTCTATCACTTCTAACACAACGAGTGATAGAAAGCAAGAAAAACCGTCAGATAAACTACGACAAAGGATAGTCTTATTATCCTTTATAGGATTCAATCCATTCATTTTTTTTCTTAATGAATTCAATTAGACCTTCTAATCTTGAATTATTCTCCAATAACCACCTTTAGATGAACCTACTCGTTCTATTATGTTTTTCTCCTTTAACGAATCTGTAACTCTCCTTACTGTGGATTTAGACACTCCTAAAATTTCACTTAACTTATTTTGATTAATTTTAGGATTATTGGCTATTGCATCTAATACTAATCTTTCATATCTGTTTAATTTTATATGCTCATTTATATGCTCATTTATATGTTCATTTATGTGCTCATTTATATACTCATAGCGTTCTGCATTATTTTTTACAATTACTTTTGTCATAAAAGCTATCTTCTCAACTGATAATATTGTATTACTAGCAATCGCATATGCCAATAATATCAGTACATATAAAAATATCTTCTTAATGTACAACAACAAAACATTGAGTCACAAACGTCAGTATGAAAGAAGCTATTCAAGCTAATAAACCGATAAAACATTTTATGTTCTATCGGTTTAAACTTAAGACAATCTTATGATAATACTCCAATTTCTTTCAGTAATTTCACACAATCCATATAACCTGCAATATACAAGCTTTCATTAGCACAATTAGCTTCCAAGGATTGCTTACTTATATATTCCTCTGTAAATTCTCTATCTTCTTTACTTAACGAACTAAGTATTTTATAAAACTTCTTAGAATGTACATTTAAGTAACATTCAATTTCTTGATATTCTAAATCCGTTCTGCTGAATTCTTTATACGCTTCCGCTAGCATTTGTGATGCAAAGAAACTAAAATGTTCATTTATATCTGCCATGAATTATACCTCCAATTCTTGTATTACTATCTTAAACAGGGTATAATGGATTTACCGCTATTTAGGTTAGTGGTCTGGGAGAAGTGGTGTAATTGCTTGATGGGCTTTCACCGCTTCTTTCTATTTGTTTTTTAAGTCGCTTTCCAACTTGCTTATCCCACGTCTAATTCCTTCGGCTCTACTAACTTTATATTCTTCACAATATTCCTTTAGAATTTCATTACTTTTGTTATCAAGCCTTACATGAATAGGTTTGCCTTTAGGATTATCAGTTGGTCTGCCTACTTTCTTAGGCACATATTCACCTCCTACTATTTTGTAGCCCATAATAAGTATATAATATGTAGCCCAAAATATCAATAAGAATTTTCACATCAACCCTTTTACATATAAATCATTTATCACAATCAAGTTTTAGAAATTATAAATAAACCAATTATACATTCTCTTCCTCTACCCCACATTCTTATTGCTCATTTTATGTATTTTAACAGGTATTTTTTCTTCAAGCTCCCATACTATATTAATAGGTTTGCTACCACTATGAGATACATAATTAGCTTTACCCAAGAAGTAGTACGGTGACGTTATCCCATTCTCTGATTTATACTCTCTTACAAAAAGTAACACAGTCGTATCATTATTTCTTTGGTTGATATATCTTTGACCGGTAGATGATGTATCTGATGTTCTACTTTGCGATTGCCAGTGAAAAAGTCTGTCACTTATTGCATAGTCTTCATACATGGTTGACTCACTAAAGTTTTTCTCTGACTTATTTAGAGTTATAAACAATAAATCCAGCTAATAAATCTCCATTAGCACTATGACTTAAAATAGTATAATGGAACATGACAAGTGCAGTGTTGAAGTTATGACAGGAAATAAAGAATTGTGCTAATACCCAATACACTTATGACTAAGTAAATTTGTTAAATGAAAACAATTACGTAAAAGATACCCCCTACTTCTAAAGTGATTTTAAAGAAGGGTTGTCCCGATTTTATGATGATTTTAATAGAATTTTAATAAGTTAAAGGACAAAAAAGCACCCTAAATTTACAATGAAACAGAGGGTACTTATATATAGTATTTTATTTTTGCTTACTTTCAACAAGAATTATTTAATAATTCTTGCGAAACAAGGTACTTACCGAAACTTTTCCAAAAGGAAAAGTTAAACGATTAGATAGCTTGCCTCTGACCGAGGTCAAGGAAAGAATTTTTGTTACAAAGACAAAATTCAATTTGCTATGACCTTGTTAACAACAAACATAATGAATCAAGTGAATCATTACTAGATAGAATTAAAATATTCTTACATGCAAAATACAGCTTTGCAAGCAAGTTATCTCTTGCTAATGTTATTTCATTGAAACCGTGACAGTAAAACATAAAATATGGACGACTAAAATCAACTTGTACCTTTAGCATTCTCAAAAATAGTTCTTCTTCTGAGGATAGTGAAAGATTATCTAAGTCTAGATTATCTTTATATAATAAATAAATATCATCTCCATGAGAAGGAGTGTTTTGTTTATCTAGTAAATTAATAAAAGACATTATGAAAGGATTTAATAATTTCCTATCATATAAATTCATAAAGATACTAATTATATTTGTCATATGATCTGATTCTGTAATAACGCAAATGACTTCTATATGGTCTCCATAATAGTTTACCATGACTGTATTAAAAATACTTAATAATTGTACAAGTGCACTTTCTTCAAATTCTTCTTGACCACAATCATAGACAATTTTGAAATTAGCTTTGTGATCAAGGCTTCCTTTGTCGAAATTGGTGACTAGTTGAAATAAAAGAAATTGAACATAAGAATCTTTGGATATAATTTCATCCATCTTAGGATTAACTATCCTAGTATCATATCTCTTAGTTTCACACAATTTTGATTTCTTAATAGAACATAAGTATTTTTTAAGTTCCGAATTATGAATCTTACCACAAATCGGCTTCATGATAAATTCCTAAGTATCCTGGTGTTGTGTTAGTGGTTGTTACAGTTATTGAACCATCAACAAAATACATCGTTACATTAGATGTATGATAAAGATGTAATTCTTCATATACATAAAAAGTATCCAGTGGCAAATAGTTTTTTCCTGTAATCCAAGTATCATCTGCTGAAAATACATTAGATGCAGAAACATAACCATCAATACGAGTAATCCAAGAGGAAATGTCTCCTCCATCATGAAGTTTTACTGTACCTTGCATAACCACAAGTCCATTTGTATAGCTATATGTTGGTGTGAACGTCATTAGATAAGCACTACTACCTCTATTTGTGTCTTGAAGCATAGATTCTTTGGTAGGATAAACTGTACATGTAATTAATTTTGATTTAGAATTCAAATCATCGACAATACCCTGAAGCTCGCTATCAGACAACAGGGTTAAATCAACTTCTTCGTATGAATTGGATTTTTCACCCTCAACCAACTTATAGTAACCTGATTTTTCTTGACGTTCATATAGTTTTTCTAGGGCCTTTTCTCTTTCTACTTCACGTTCTACTTTTATTGATGTTACATCATTCGCAGTTACTGATAAGTTACCCATACTCAAAAATAATGAAATGATTAGTATCAACATTAAAATATTTTTTTTCATTTTACTCTCTCCTTATTATTCACTGTAGTTTCCTTCCTTATATGTATATTGGTTTTCGAGACTTACATAAGTATGTTCACCAAAATTTAGAAGTCAGGAATATCTTCTTGAAGTCGTCATCATACCGTGCACTGTTACTATTCATCTACCCTCCTTTATTTATTTATAAACCTAATTGTACCTTAGCCAATAGAAAAATCAATAAAAAAATAAATATTTCATACAGTAATAAATATTTCATACTTACTCATGTCTAACAAATAAATTTTTCCTATTGAAAGAATATTTCCTATCTAATCTTAATTTAAATCAAGGGTTGTAAGACTGTTTAAAAAATATTACCGAATAAAAAACTAGCTGACTCGTACTCCCTCCATTAAACGACGATAAATCATTTGACAATAAAATCCAATATAGTCTTTGGTGAATTCTCCATAACAATCATTAAATAATAAGAGCCTACATAATTTGTAGACTCTTTCATATAACAATTACTATTCATATAGAATTTACTCAAGCACACCTGTTGACATAGTTCATAATCCATCAAATAAATTAGTGTATAATTCTTCAGTATCAGTTTTCTTCAATATTCTTTCCCATTCCTCTAGAACTTAAATCCTTGCTCCCCAAGAACTTTTACAGTTCTGCACTAAACATAAAAGCCGTACTATATTTATCGCATCCATTAAGAAATACTTCCGCAGTCCAATATTTATCTGGGTAGGGAATATTAACCCCCTCACCAAGCATAATGTTTCTAGTGACATCGTACATGGCATCGCAGTCATAACCTTCGCGTTTATGCATAGCATCCATATCGCCGGAGAATGTTGCATACGCAAATTGAGAAATGTATGGAGCTCCCACCTTGCCATCGCTTTGGGGGATGAAGTCGAAATAGAGAAAACCTTCCGGTACAGGGGTATCTGCCCGCATAAAACGTCCCCAAACACCATGCCATGGACCAACGTCTACGCCTAATCCGTAATGGTGCATAAACAGAACATCATAGCCAAGATCAGATTTATACGCGTTCATCGTGTCCAGAATGGCGAAAAACCCTTTACGAGTTTCTGTATTGGCTAAGTCATCGACTTCCTTCCCTATGAATCGCATGGCAGGCATTTTTTTGTATTCAAAGCTGTCCACTTTGAAGCCATTTTGTTGCTTCTCAACTACATCTGGCATGAAAAGCGCCCACTGGACACCCGCATCGCAGTCCTTTAAGTGATTGATATATCCATATAGATCTACACTATTGGTACCTGTAGGTCCTGTTTTATTTCCTGCAATTTGCTCTCGTATACTGGGATCTTCCATGGCAGAAAAATCAGCAAATACCTGAGCTACAACCTCTTGCAACCCCTTGTCATGAGAAAGTCCTGAAAGCTCATTATCAAATCGATCTAGTGCCTTAAACGCTGCAGGGTTTACCACACCCGATGGCTCTAATTCTGATAAGTACGTCCGAAGTTGTGCATTTTGCTCTTTGAATCGCCCAAACACACCCTGCATTAAAATTTGCTCGTTTTCAGCCAGTTTTTCCTCACTCCATTGAGAATCATCCAGTACCCATTCGGTCAATGCATCAAAAACACTTGGATTTTGCCCTCTTGCTTTGCCTGCCCAGCTAACAATTCTTTTATATTTCTCTTCACCAGTCAGTTTCTCGTCCTTTTGTTCTTCAATATCATTCCAATAGAATTCGTCAATCAGATGACGTGACATATCAAAACCTCCTTTAATGGTAACGTTAATAGACAATGGATGAAATATCTTAACCTTCCTCAGCTGCACTTTCGACGGTGGAACCCCGTGAAAGCGTTTAAACGCCTTAGAAAAGCTTTCCCTGGAATCATACTGATAACGCATAGCTACATCAATCATTTTACTATTTGACTGCAACAAATCCTGGGCAGCACAGCTTAGTCGTCTATTACGAATGTACTCGCCGATGGTCATGCCCATCACTACATGAAAAACAAATTGAAAATGTGAACTTGATGAATAGACTTGGCTTGCTATTTCATCTATACTAATGTCTTCACTTAAGTGATTTTCGACATAATTAATAGCTTTAGATAAGCTTTGTATCCAATTCATAAAACCACCCTCCTCCAAATATTATTATACAATATCATTCGTCTAAAATCATGTCTTAAAATACGGAGTTTTGTCCTCTGCCCCACATGGTATGGTTAATGAATCAATACTCTTTTTATGTAGGATACGTATTCTCTTGCCATCTTTAAAGTTCTTTTGTTAATTTTCTACTTCGATATAATTTATCTATTTTATTTTGTTCTTTTATAAGATTCAAGTATGCATTATTGATCCGTTCTTTCTTTTCATCTGACACCCCTATTATATAATATTGGAACACTTTTAACCATTGCTCGTGACTTAGACAGGTTGGGCTATCTGTAATTTGAAATCCAATATCATTAGATAGCCTCTTCATCTGTTTATAAGAAAAAATACCTTTACATCTGCTTTTCATATCTTTTCCTATATTACTGAAGATATATGCAATAAAGTCTAAGTATAAATCTTTCCAATCTTTTTTTACTAATATATTCTCCCTTCTTTTAATACACATAAACACACTATCAATACTAGGCACTGGCTTGAAATCAGTTCTTTTAAGATTTCTTATAATATTAATATCAAAATATGGCTTCAGAAGTAAGGATTGCATACTTTCTCTATTATAGGGGTTACCTGCATATTTCTTTGCTGCTTCCCTTTGAACAACAATATATATATCTTCGGGAGGATTGGTAGCAGATGTTAATTTTGACAAAATAGCTGCCGTAATATTATAAGGAATACTTGAGAAAATCTTATATTTATATTCCACTGGCAATTTAAATTCTAAGAAATCTCCATGTATTATTTTAATGTTTTTTATATCATAGAATTTATCCTTTAAGCTTTTATATAAATCAAAGTCATATTCTATAACATATAACCTCCTGCACCTTTTTACCAATTGTTCCGTAATAATACCTTTACCTCCCCCAATTTCAATGACTATATTATACTCGCTTATATTGCTTTCTTCTATCAATTCAGTTACTAATTTTTTACTACGCAAAAAATTTTGTGAATCCTTCAATCTGATCTGATTATTTTTATTAAACATTAAATCCACTCCTTAAAATAATTTTTGATGTGGATTCATGTATATTGAATATCCAAGATAACAAAAAAAGCTATAAATGAATAAAATATCCATCTATAGCTTCCTAAATTTATTAATATTTTTTTGTGATTTACAACAGTTAATAATTTTACTGCTCAGTCCATTAGACATACTAAAAAGACACAAATATCCCTTCTATTAGAGATATAGCAATTTTAAATTATATTATAGTTAGCTACATGGGTTTTCATTATAAGAATCCACTAATATAAGGCATAACAAATAAAGCCTAAAGACCATTTACCTTACATTAAATTTATTTAGTTGTATTTATTTAACAACTAAATGACGAATTCTTATTGTACATATACCCATTTTGCAACTCTCCTTCCTATAATTTAAAAACATTATAACATGATTATATACATTTATCAATCCAACTATTATCACGATGTTTAAGAAATGTTTTCTTTGGTATATGCTGTGTTGAATCCTATTTTTCTCGCTATTTTATCACATCTTCACCACTTATATCGTAGCGTTATAAGCTTTTTATTTACTTCTGTGATAAAGATAATGTTTTCTATATAAAAGTAATTTCTTACCATTAGTTCTTTTACATGGTTTAATTGTTCATTAAAAGTTGTGTCTTCTTCTTTTAGCCTTCTTTGGATTGTTCTTTTACTCATCTACCCATTTGTTATTTAATGCAATATACTGCCCTGTTATGTCTTTCAATTATTCTGTAAGACTAATTCCAGTCTAAAAGTATTCTATTGACCTTTACTAGTTGGTGTTTCAAAGCAAAAATATAGGTTGTCATGTTAATCGGGAAAGTTAACAATGGCTTGACATTTATTATTTTAGATGATAGGTTAAATTGAAATAGCTAAATTTTACTAGTATGTAATGGTTATGGATAAAAAGATATCAGCAAGATAATAAATATATTATAGATATTACATGGTATCAAGATGTTCAACGAATTATAAGCATATTATGTAAAAAACGTTTTGGCAAGAATGCTATTTACTCTAGATATCCCAAACATTTATTAAGGAGATAAATATGAAAATAGATCGTATGCTTACAATCATTGTTATATTACTTAATAGAAGTCGAATATCGGCAAAAGAACTTGCGGAAAAGTTTGAAGTTTCCGTTCGAACGGTTTACAGAGACATTGAAGCTATTAATATGGCTGGTATTCCCATTATATCATACCCTGGGAACAATGGTGGTTTTGGTATTATGGAGAATTATAAATTAAACCATCAGTTGTTGACACTTAACAATTTGTGTTCCATACTCTCAACGCTTAAGGGTGTGAACACAACTCTTGAGGATGTTGAGCTTGAATCATCCATAGAAAAACTGCGTAATCTTATTCCACAGGATGAAACGCATCATCTTGACCTGCATATGGAGCAAATCATAATTGGTATGCAGCCTTGGGTATATACCTCAAGACAGAAACAACTGGTCAAAAGTATCCGAAATGCTATCACCCAATCACAATTGATTACAATTATATATCGAAACTATGCAAACGAAACAAGTACAAGACAGATAGAACCCATGTCATTAATCTTTAAAGGTTATACATGGTACCTGTTTGGCTATTGTCACTTAAAAACAGATTTCAGGGTATTCAGAATTTCACGTATTATTGATTTGCAGGTTGAAGATGTACTATTCAAACGTAGAGACAAGTCATATCAAGAAATTGAAGAGGCATCAAAGGAGCAGGTGTCTTTGACCAGCATTACCTTAAAATTCGTACCCCAGGTAAGAACCCGAGTTGAAGACATTTTTGACAAAGAAAATATTGAAACTCTGAACACAGGTGAACTGATTGTGACTGCTCAATTTCCAGAGAAGGAATGGTATTTCGCATTGATATTCAGTTTTGGTGAACACGTAGAAGTGTTAGGTCCTGAAAGAGTGCGACGAGCTGTTGCATCTAGAATAAGATCGATGCATGAAAAATATCAATAAATTTTTTTCAAACCTGCCATACTGGTGTCACACCACTATTCTATACTACTAGTTGTAACAGTTTTTACTATAGTTAGTATAGGAGGTAATATAATGATTAATAAAATTGTTTTTCCCAAGCCTACCCATATTTCAGTCAACGGTGTGGAACTTGAAGTCTTTGAAGCAGGTCAACAAAATGCAGGAAAACCGATTGTACTCTGTCACGGTTGGCCAGAACATGCCTTTTCTTGGCGCCATCAGGTGCCCGTCCTTGTCAAAGCAGGCTATCATGTCATCGTGCCAAACCAAAGGGGTTATGGCAACTCATCTAGTCCGACTGAAGTAACCGATTATGACATTGAACACTTGTCGGGTGATCTCATCGCGCTTCTTAATCACTACGGATACGAAGATGCCATCTTTGTCGGTCATGATTGGGGTGCATTTGTTGTTTGGGGACTGACCTTATTGCATCCAAACCGTGTATCTAAAGTGATAAACCTGAGCTTACCTTACATGGATCGAGGAGAAAAACCTTGGCTCCAGTTCATGGAAGATATATTTGGCGCTGACAACTATTTTGTACACTTTAATCGAAAGCCAGGCGAGGCAGACGCTGTATTCGAAGAAAATACATCCCAATTTCTTCGCAACTTGTATAGAAAGAATGTGCCATTCAGAGAGCCACAACCGGGTATGGCGTTGATCAATCTGGCCAGAGAAGAAACAGCATTTGGTGAACCCATCATGAGTGACAGGGAACTGGCAGTTTTTGTGGATGCCTTTGAATCAACAGGGTTCACGGGGAGTATAAATTGGTACAGAAACCTTGATCGCAACTGGCACTTATTGGCTGACGTGGACCCTATCATCCAACAGCCCACTCTCATGATTTATGGTGACCGAGATAGCGTTGCTAAGTCTGAAAACCTAGCAGAGTTCGTACCTAATGTTGAAATAGTAAATCTAGATTGTGGTCATTGGATTCAGCAAGAAAAGCCAGTAGAAACAAACCAAGCCATTATAAAATGGTTGGAACAATGGGATTATCTTTGATTTTCACCTGGGTTATACAGATTTACAATACTGTCTCCAAAATATCTGCAAACAGCGTCCTCTATAGTTAATAAGAGGACGCTGTTCTATACTATACTCGGTTATAATCAAATCCACATTATTAATTAATGTCAAGAATGCTTCTACCTCTTCTTTTTTTGCATACTTGCCAGCTCGCTATCTAGCCACATTGCTAATTCCTGACTTATATCAAGCAATGATTCATTCAAAGAAAAACGAAACCCTTCACATCCTTTTTGGCAATTGCCATGACCGCTGCCATTTTTTCTATCACATCCATATCCTTTAGCAATCTTTTCCTGTAAAACCCCTGGAAACTTCTTAATTACATCATCATATTTTGAGGTATTTTTTGTCTTAAGGATCATACGGTAACCGTTATGTAAAGATGTGGAAAACCTCCATATTGCTTTACCTTTATACATGTAGATTAAATGAACACATAAAAATCTTAAATCTACCTTGCATTTCATTCCTAAATCCAGATAATGTTGATGTAATTTTAAGACGAATTCTTTCAAAGGCGCAGACAACGGATAGACAAAGTCTGTCAAAACAGAGGCGACTTCTACTTCCTCATTTTTCAGCGCCCTGTAATCGCATCGGAGTAAAATATCATCATTTTTACGGTATGATAGCTCATTCTGGGCAATCGCCAAAGCTTTCCAGCCTTTTATCATAATGGGATAATCAGGATATGTAATTTGTATTGCTTCAATTTTTGATATATCAGGTTTTTTCATGCTCAAGTCGATACCATCAAAATCAATACCGCATTCAGTCAGAAACCGCATGCTTTTAAGCATTTGGGGATCTGAAATTTTTGCAGTTGAATTTTTATTAAGGGATCTTTTAGCACTAAGTAAATCCCAGCCATTAACCAACAGTGAATCACCTGTCTCAGATAATATGCCATGCTGACCTATATTTAGTAATATACTTCTAATATTGTTCATAAATGGATATTCTACCGTCAAAGTTGTTTCGTCTGAAAACTTTTTCTTACCTTTTATGGGTATGTCACATAAACTATTGTCAGCGATTAAACCATCGTATAATCGATGTAGGAAATCTCTAAAAGCAAGAACGCCGTTTCGTATGTCCTCTTCGTGTGAAATATCTGTGTACATAGAATTGATTGTATATATTTTAGGCATATTCGCCGGTAATAGTTGCTTCAAGAATTTTGCCAAGTCCCCCATTGTTTTTTCCATAACAAACTCTCCCTCCATCCTGTTTTACCTTAAAATAAATTATACATCAGGATTAAGCAATACACCATAGAAGCCGAGTAATAAAATACCCTTATTTTACCACTTTATTCATAAGATTGATTTCATATATACTTTTACCGTATTTTTTTTCATTGTCAATAATGGTACCTTCTGTCAGTGTGATACGCATAACGATTGAGTTGGGATTGTCCTCGTCGCCAACCTCATCGAACCAGCCGAAGACTTTTTTGAACTTCGCTCTGATTTTTGCATTCTTATTATCCTTTACCCAACCGAGATTTTCAGCTATGCCCTGGAAAGCAAACCAATCCAACCCGCAGACAGAAACTTCGTTGTTCTTCTCAATTTGCAAGCTTTTATTTTTTGTTGCGTCGGTGGAAACATAAAATACACCGTCTTCATAATAAGCGCATACCATGCGGACAGCAGGACGGGGATTACCATCTGCGTTCGTACATAATGCTACTGTCGCAAGGCCAATAATTACCTCTTTATCGTTTCCGCAACGCTCTTCCATTAGTTTAATTGCATCGTCCTATTTGCTCATTTTACATTCCTCCAATAATATTATTTTTTCTAGACACTACCTCTTTCATCTTCATATAAATAAGGCATATTGAACTTAATGTTGCGGTCTTCGTCAAGTTCAAAATTTATGCTTTCAATCCTTAGTATAAAGCATTACCCAAAGGAAGAGTCAAGAATAATATTATTCTTATTTTAAAATCCGTTTAAACGTTTTATTTCCCTTTGATATTAACGAATCTACTTATTTATGAATAGTTGCTCCTAATCTTAAACAGAAACCTCTTGCATCTAGGCCAGTTATAATTGTCAATTTGAAAGTTCACTACGATAATCCGTCACACTCATTCCAGTCCATACTTTAAAAGCTCTTGATAATGATTTAGCATCTGAATAGTTAACTAGAAAAGCTATTTCATCTAAACTCATATCCATTTTCAAGTAATTTCTTACCATTAGTTCTCTTATATGGTTTAATTGTTCATTAAACGACGTGTTTTCTTCTTTTAGCCTTCTTTGGAGCGTTCTTTTGCTCACACCCAGTTCAAATGATATCTTTTCTGCATCACTAATACCTGAAGGCAAAAGTTCCAATAATGTACGCCTTACTATAGCAGAAAAACTTTGATCAACTTCCATTTCTCTCAATCTATGATTAAGTTCATTCTCCAAGTAATCCCACATTCTATTATTTTTTGTAATGAATGGTCGCATTAAGTCTTCTTTGCTAAAAACAATCGCATTACCTTCACTTATGATGGATGGTGTTCGATTAAAATACTCAACTGCTTCTATTGGATATTCAAATGATCCACTAATTTTTTTTGGTTTTAATGCTTCTATACCTGTTCCTTTTCTAATAATAGATAAGATACTTATTTGAGCGTGAACAAACATCATGCGTGGTACCGGTGTCCCATCATTGAATACATAGGATATGGATACGCTTTCATTATCTTCAACTAAACTCATTTGAATGGGTGCAACAATCTTTTTATATTTTGATATTCTCCTAATGCACTCTAATCCATTTTCAGCACATAATCCTGCAAAAAACTCTGGATTAAAAGAGGCAACCGAATCGACTTTTGATATTTCTACAATAAACCTATCATTCATATACTCATCCATTGCTTCTATTAGTCTCTTATATTGGTCCGAGGTGAGTTGGAACTTATTATCATTAACAGCTCTTGGAGGAATACCTGCTTCTCTTAAGAAAATGTCTAAATCAATACCTATACGCTCAAACATTTGTCTACTGTCCTTATCAAAATTTATGTTATAAAACAAGTTCACCACTCCTATCTTCTTATTATAACCCAACAATTTTATATGTTTTATTCACTAGATCTTTTGCAACTTTTATATCTTTTGCATGTGGATTTGGTGATGTTAAAGGCCATCCACCATCTTTACAAGCCTTATCTCGATATAATACGCTGCTCTGACTAAAATAAGAGCCTGAATGTTTAACTGCTTCATCCGATATTAAACAATTTAGTGACGTTTGGGCAGACTCCTCATTTGAATCAGTCATGGACCGAATAAAAGGTGCCATAATTGGACTAATGATTCTCATAAAGGTATTTTCTTTACCAAAATTAGACCTTGCCCATCCTGGATGTACTGAAAAAGCTGAAACATTTGTGCCTTCTAACCTTCTTGATAGTTCTAGTGCATATAAAACATTTGCAACCTTTGCCTCTGAGTATGCATGCATTGCATTGTAAACTCTTTTTTTATAGTTTAAGTCATCTAAATGAACATATGGTCTATTATCTGGTCTGCCAGCGTGTACACATGAAGATAATAATACGATTCTCGATGGCGCACTCTTTTTAAGAATATCTAATAAAGACTCTGTTAAAAGAAAATGCCCAAAGTAGCTAACACCAATCGACATTTCAAACCCATCTTTTGTTCTTGTAACTTCTCTGCCCATTGAAACCATACCAGCATTACAATCTAGACCATACAATGTATTATATTTGCCCAAAAATTTTTTAACAAAACCTCTAACTGATTCTAAATCTGCTAAATCAAGTTTCATGACTTCATAACTACCTCGTAAACTTTTAAACGCCTCAGCTACTTTTTCACCTGCTTCAACTCTTCTACACGCCATAACTACATGGGCACCTTGTTTAATTAATTGTCTTGTCGTTTCTAGACCAACACCTGAATTTGCTCCTGTAACAATAAATGTTTTTCCTTTTAAATTCTTATTCTTAGTTGTATTATCAATCCATAATTTTTTTCTAGCCATGCTGTATACCTCCCATTTTATTTATCTCGTTTTTTGCTTCATTTCTAACCAGTCTCTTATAATGGTTTAAGTATATCAACTTTCGGAAAATTTTTTAACCCCAATCCATGCCAACATGTCATCAAATGATGCCATTAAATGATGCTCTTTTTTAAGTTTCATAAGCAGATTCAATATTTGCTTTTGTATAATAAATGATTATCATTATCAATATAACATGTTTTTTTATTGACATAAAATTTTAATTATGCTAATCTGATTAAACTAGCAACGCGTATCATTCTACATAAATAATAAATAACAAAGTAGGACTTATGATGAACAATAAAATTACAGAAGGTACAATATGGAAACAAGCCATATTATTTTTTATACCTATTCTTTTCGGAACGTTCTTTCAACATTTATATACAATCGTTGATGCTGTTATCGTTGGAAGAGGGCTAGGTACAGCAGAACTTGCTGCTGTAGGAGGATCTGCCGCCAAGTATATAGCCATGATTACTAATTTTTTTATTGGTATTTCAATAGGTGTAACTGCCTATGCTTCACGTAGTTATGGTGAAAAAAACTTCAAAAAACTGAAAGCAATCATATTTAATGGAACATTACTTTTTGTATGCCTTGGTCTTATATTCTCCATTATAGGAATCGTGTTCTCATTTGAATTTTTAAATCTAATGGGTACTCCGAAAGATAATATTGATTTATCAAATACATATCTAAAGACATATTTGTACGGTATCCTATTCTGTGTTATCTATAACTTATTTACTGGCATTTTACGTGCAATGGGCGATTCAAAAAGACCATTATACATACTCATGTTCTGTAGCATTTTAAACATTATTTTGGATCTTTTGCTTGCCTTAGTGCTTGGATTAGGCGTTTTTGGTGTAGCCATTGCTACCGTTTTTTCACAAGGTGTAAGCGCTGTGTTACTCTTCATACTGCTATTAAGATCCCTTGAAAATACAGAGCATTATAAATTAAGTGTAGATTTTCCTCTGATGAAAGATGTAGCTATTTTAGGTATTCCTGCTGGTATACAAAGCATATTAGCAAGCTTTTCAAATATGGCAGTGCAAAGCACCGTTAATACATTTAGCACAATGACGGTTGCAGCATGGAGTGCCTATATAAAGTTAGACGGAATAGTGGATGCCTTTATAAGTGCATTATCTGGCTCTGTTATAACCTTCGTAGGGCAAAATCTTGGTGCTGGTAAAATTGATAGGGTTAAAAAGTCTGTAAAACAAATAACCATTATAGGATACATGATGATGCCAATCATTATTGCTGTATTTATCCTTAATCGATTTACCTTATTATCCATGTTTACAACAGATCAAGAAGTGGTTGCAACGAGTGCCAATATTTTACTTTTTGTCATCCCTATGTATATTGTCACAATACCACAATATCTTCTTTCTCAAGCCGTTAGAGGACTTGGAAAATCGATTATGCCTATGTTACTGGGCTTATTTGGAAGCGTAGGGCTTAGACTTTTATGGATATTTGTAATATTCCCTTATAATCCTACAATAGAGTTTTTAGGATTATCGTATCCCGTAATTTCATTTATTATGTCTATACTATTTTTTGCTTATTATAGAATTGTCGTTAATAGACTTGAGTATAACAAGCCGTAATTTTACTTTACAGCTATACCATTTTCATATATTTAAATTCATAGAAAAGCAGTAAATTTACTCTATAAACTAAAGTATTTTTACTGCTTGATTATCTTTTAATTGTATGTACATAGGAGGCATCCTATACTTGTTAAGAAATCTCTACTGACTCATAGTTAATAAAATCCTCGAACACTCTATCTTGATACCATTGATCACCGGCCTTTTGAAGCCAGTATCCAAGTTCCTTTTTCAGAAATTCTAACGTTTCATGACTTAAGTCTTCAAAGTCAAGATTATTCATTTGATATGGGTCAGCTTCATTATCAAAGATATAGGATTTGTTCATATTTCCCTGTTCATCTCGTTCAATGACAAAAGTATACCGATCCGTTCGAACCCCTTTACGCTGACATTCTGGATAATCATAAATATAGAGGGACGACTTTGGCTTTTCTATCTTAGCTTCTTCTCCTTTAATAAATATCTCTGAATAATCCGTACCGTCAAGGTCCATGGGTATACTCTCTTTAAGCCCTGCTAGACCAAGCAATGTTGGCATCACATCTGGACCAGCCATCTTCAAATCTTCTAATCTATGACTTACAGCTCTTGGATACCTAAGAATAAATGGAATCAAATAAGACTCTTCATGAGGGAGATTCTTAGCCCCAAGATTATGACCACCCATCATCTCTCCGTGGTCTGATGAGAAAACAACAATCGTATTCTCAAGTTCTCCTTTTGATTCTAATGCTTCTATAATGCGACCAAACTGCCTGTCTATACCTGTCACTGATGAGAAATAATAACGTACAAAATTTATAGCTTCAGCATTTTCAGGCACATTAGGTCTATTTAAAAGATGCCATATATCCGGAACTCTTTCTTCAGAATAGTATTTATCAAACATCTCCATATCTGTATGTTCTTTTTCTGTATATGGGTTGTGAGGTGGGTTAATACCAACACATAGAAAGAATGGATTATCTTCATTCCTTTGCCCCTGATCATTATGGATATATGAAACTGCTAAATCACCATCTGCGGCAGCGGCCCATTTATTCACTGTATAACGCTTATTATCTGTATCTCTATATTGAGTGGTTTGACGCCAATCATTTACACCGTAATTATGCCAGTAATCAATCCGGTGTCTTCTGCTCTCTGGCGTAACAGCCTTCCAGCAGCAATGATATAAATTAGCACTATCTGTTAAGTCTACATCTCCAAGCTTAGACCCATCTGGAAAATGGGTCCCATTCTCTACCATATAGTTTCCTTTTGCATCGCAATTTGGCACAGGCATATCCAAGTGCCACTTACCAATATACCCCACATTATATCCTTCATCAGCTAACACGTCTGTCAAGCATGTGATATCTTCTCTTAGTGAATCTGTTCTCATGTTATTACAATTATGTTTCACACCATTTTGCTCTGGATACCTACCAGAAAAAAGCATACCTCTATAAGGACTACACAGAGGACATGTACTAACTGCCTGAGTTAATACAATACTTTCATCAGCAAACTTATCAAGATTAGGGGTGTGAACTGGGTCCGATACACCCCTAAGGGCATCTCTATATTCTGGTTTACGCCAAAATCCCATAGCATGGATTCTGTATTGATCGGGAAATACATAAACAATATTTGGTTTTTTCATCATAACTGTCACTCCTTAAATAATATGTTTTGTCCTTCACTAAATCATGTTAACCTATCTTAAGTAGAAATGTAATAACCATAATTAATAAAGGTATACAGTAATTATTTTCCGGTATAGATATTTCTTTTTATCCTTCTCTCACCTTTGCAACTACAGCTTTTAAAAATCGCACACTCTATAAAAGTTATGCTCATTTACATGCAATCTCCTTTGTTGTTATGATGAATTCAAGGCAATGAATGCGCATTCATAAAACACAATCCAAAAATCACTTTTGAAATCCGGATACGAAATCACTATGACCGGAATGTAGGAGGAACATTATGGAAATGACTCAGGCAAAACCAAAGCCAAGTGTCGGTTCAAAACTTGTCAAGCATCTGAAGAAAAAATATCAGTTATGGTTACTGGCTTTACCGGCCATCGTGTACTTTATTATTTTTCATTATATCCCTATGTATGGTGTACAGATAGCCTTTAAAGATTTTATTGCATTCAAAGGCATCTTGGGTAGTCCATGGGTAGGCTTTAAACATTTTGAACGCTTTTTCACATCTTACCAATTTGGGCGACTTATTACCAATACACTGGGTATCAGTTTCTACCAACTGGCAGTCGGTTTCCCAGCACCTATTATTTTAGCATTACTGCTTAATCAAACAAAAAACCAAAAGTATAAGAAATTCATTCAAACTTTAACCTATGCCCCTCACTTCATTTCTGTGGTTGTTATGGTCGGAATCATCCTGCTATTCCTATCACCTCAAAGTGGCATTATCAATCATATGATTGCATGGACTGGATTAGAACGTATTAATTTTATGGCAGAACCTGCTTATTTCAAAACCATCTATGTGTTTACAGGTGTTTGGCAGAGTGCAGGCTGGGGCGCCGTCATTTATTTAGCATCCCTTTCCTCTATTAGTCCATCTCTTTACGAAGCCGCTCGAATAGATGGTGCAAACAAATGGCATTTAATCAGGTACATTGATATGCCATCCATCATGCCTACAGCCGTCATTTTGCTGATTATGAATGTTGGCCGTATCATGAATGTGGGATTTCAGAAAACGTACCTTATGCAAAACCCATTGAACTTAGAGTCTTCTGAGATTATTGCAACCTATATTTACAAAGTTGGTCTCCTTGATGCACAGTATAGTTACTCCGCAGCCATTGGACTTTTTAACACGATCATTAACATCATTTTACTTGTTACTGTTAACCGTATTTCAAGAAAAGTTACTGAAACCAGTCTCTGGTAGAAAGGAGTCCTTATGACAAAACAAAAAGCATCTACTGGAGCAAGTGATAAAACCGTAGACATTATGATTTACATCATCCTTGGCCTTATCGGTCTAGGCGTTGCGTATCCATTATACTTCATTATCATTGCCTCTTTTTCAGACCCTACAATGGTAAACACAGGACAGGTAATTCTTCTTCCCAAAAAAACAACATTTGAAGGATTTGCATTACTCTTTCATCATAATGATTTATGGATTGGCTATCGCAACACAATTATCTATGCATTGAGTGGGTCTGGTATCGGTATCATTATCACAATGATGGTGGCCTATACACTATCTATTCGTGACTTTAAAAGCGGACGTTTCATTATGTTTTTCTTAATGATCACGCTTTATTTTAATGGTGGACTTATTCCAACTTACCTTTGGATGAAGAAGATTAACTTAACGAACACACCCTTCATTATGATTCTACTTGGCTCAGTCAGTGTCTTTAACATTATATTAGCTCGTACCTTTATTAGATCCTCTTTATCGAAGGAGCTCTATGAAGCAGCAGTGATTGATGGTTGTACACATTTTCAATACTTTTTTCAAATAGTATTGCCTCTATCAAAAGCCATTATTGCCGTTCTTGGACTTTATTATGGTGTGTTCCACTGGAACGATTACTTTAGAGCTCTTATTTACTTACGGGACGGTGAACTGTACCCATTACAATTGTTCTTACGTTCAATCTTAGTTGAAGCTTCAGCAGACATGGAACTTCTTGACGTTGAAGAAGTCATTAAACAACAACGTCTCGTGGAACTTATCAAATACGGACTCATCATTGTATCCTCTTTACCGATTCTTATGGTGTATCCGTTCCTACAAAAATACTTTGTTAAAGGAGTGATGATCGGTTCTGTTAAAGGTTAGTAACTTATAAACTACAGGGGGAATTCATCCCCCACCTAATTTTACAAGGAGAAAGGAAATGAAAAGTAAAAGCGTAACGTCCATCTTAATCTGTTTATTAATGCTCGTTAATCTAGCAGTCGGGAATTGGTTGACAGTATCTGCTGAAGAAACTGTCCATTCAAATCCATCTATTGCAGCCTATGCATATCAAAGAGAGTTTATTGAAGATTTTTCTGAACTTACCACAAGTGGTCTTGGAACATATGCTAGTGCAGCGATTCCAGGGTTTACATGGACATTGGAAGGTAAGGCTAATGGCATAACAGGAACAGGACTTGCGTATGCAGACCCTGCTTTCGGAACAAGTGTCTCTTTACCATCCGACCCGGATTCAGCCAATAATGGTGTGCTTATATCGGATACCATTAGTAATGGCTTATCAAAACTATCTTTTTCATACGGAACAGGTAAATGGGGAAGCGGTAAAGACCGAAAATTCTCTGTATATATTAATGATGTTGAAATAGGTGCCGAGCAATTTGATCGGGTCATAGCCGTGCCAACTCGAGTCTATACATACACTTGGGAAGCTAGTGATGAGATGCCTCAATTCGAAGGAGATGTTGTCATTAAATTCATCGGGGAGTCTAACTCTTATACCCAAGGTAACGGAAAGGTTGTCTATCCAAATATCATGATAGATGATATTCATTGGACCATAGCTGTTGATTATGATCCATATGTGGAAATGACGGGTGTGCCTGTTGTAGGGAATACCCTAACTTCCAATGCATTCCATGTAAATGATGAAGATGTTGTCTCCTATAAGTGGATTGCATGTAATGGAACTGAAGAAGTAGTGGTTTCAGAGGAAAAAGATTTTACTATAACCGATAATTGTGTAGGAAAAACACTTAAAGTTGTGATGACTGTTAATGGTGTAGACTATGTATCTCCCAGTACTTATACAGTCATTGAAAGTGTCAAAGATATCACTGTTACTTTTGATGCATATGAACGTAACTATGACGGTACAGATGTCGCTGATTTAGTTGCACATATAGAAGGTATCGACTCTACTGACAACGTACAATTAAGCTATACAACTCAATTTGCAGATAAAGCTGTTGGTGAAAACAAAACTCTGTCTATAAAGGATATCTTAATAACAGGAACCGATTCTTACAAATACCAAGCAGTATTTCCAGAACACATCCAAGGAACTATTAACCCCGTTACCATAACAGCAACTGTAAAAGGTATTAACAAAGTATATGATGGTGAAACAAATGCTAGAGTCTCATTTGTATTTGACGGTGTTGTAACAGGTGATCAAGTATCTGCCAATTATAATGCACTATTTGATTCTCCTGAAATAGGCGAAGGAAAAACTGTCTATGTCACCAACATTACCCTTTCAGGAAGAGATGCTGGTAACTACTTATATGAAATAGAGGAATGTACCGTGACAGCAAATATTACATTAGAAGCAGAAAGTAGAACCCCTGGTATTGGTGATACTGGGGCAACATTTGATTTGTCTAAATTAGACCCCAAATACCCACAAATGGAAGAGTGGATCAAGGCAGGTGTTGAAGGTGGTATACCTGTATCAGATAGTTGGGCTCTTAACAAAGCAAAACTTACAACGGATTTATTAGAGAAACCAGAAGCTGTGCCAAGTAGAAGCTACACCATTGGTTTTGAAGCAAAAGATGCAAAAGTCCATGGCCAAGTTGCTGATACTGCCCTTCAAGGTGCAACAAAATCAGATGACATTCAAAGTAAAATCGATGAAGTTGCTGCAGCAGGTGGTGGCATTATTACCCTTGAGAATGGTTATTATTACTTAGATAAGCCTATCTTTATCCCATCTAACATCGTCCTAAGAGGTGAAGAAGCTGGAAAGGTTATTCTCTATGTTGCAGCAAATGATGCTATGTTAGACCCTTACAGAGGTCATGCCGTGTTATTTGCAACAATGGATGGCGATACCGTCGTAGGATCTGAGAATGCTGGTCTAGAAAATCTTGTCTTCGAAGGTTGTCTTGGAAAGCCAAGAGAAGACTGGAACGACCATGCATTAGTTGAAGTCGATACAAATACAAGTATTTTACTCTTCGACAAAACAACACATAACTGTTGGTTACACACAGTCAGTGTGATCAACGGATATCGCCAAACGGTCAATTGCTCAGGATACAACAACACCTTCTCAAATGTATACAGTAATGGCGCATTTAACAAAGGTGGTGGCGGTGCTGCATACTTCATCATAGCAGGTCATAATAACCTTATGACAGGATGTTTGGTAACACACTTAAGACACTTCTCTATTCAAGCTGGAACAGCAGAATACAATGTGGTGTATGACAATGTATTTCGACAAGAAGTATCCTTTCATCATAAGGATTTAGGTAACAACCTTATTGAAAATAATGAGATCTACCTTCCAGGACCTAACGATGAAATAGAACGAACTGGTAAGTACTCATCCCTTGGTTATCCAGAATACTATGATTTTCCAATACTTGATGGTACAGACAGCGTGTTCAGTAGTCGTGGTATTAGAGATGGCTATGTAGCTATAATGGGTCCTTGGTCCATTCAACATCAGATATCCGAAGAACTTAACTACATACTTAACAATAGAGTGACTCAAAACAATCAGTCAATTAAGCATCCTTGGAGTGAAGAGAATATTGTTTATGTTGGTCCCTTCTATGTAAAACCAGCAGATAAATATACGAACTTCGTACCTAAAGATGAATACCCAGCACCGATTGGTGGAACCTTCTATCCCGTTGTTATTGAAGATACTTCCGATTAAGGTGATACGAACACAAGTAACAAACTTAGGACAATAGCGGCAACGATAATAATCATTCACCTCTTTAGTAACGACACAGCCAAACTCCGATAGTGATATAAGTAAGAGAAGAGTATCGTGAATAACCGATTTCTCTTCTCTTTTTTAGTTGACATTTTTTATATAGCTTAGCATTTTTTCATTACTTATAGCCTCTCTCAACAGATTATGATAAACTTTCATTGTTCAAATGTATTCATGGCGTCCCTAAGTACGTTTTAATGAAGGGGGTTTTATGTTGACTATTAATAGACGCTTATCATATTATAAACGCAATCTTATCTCCTATATTTTTCTCTTTTTTCTACCTGTCTTGATTTTCATAGTTTTATATCAGTTTTTATTTAACACCATATTAAAAGAAGAGCTTATAAGAAACAGCCAATCTCAGTTAACTTCTCTTGAAAAAAATATTAGCAGTGAAATGAACCAAATAGATGCTGTTGTTAATCAAGTTAATATTGGTACACAGTTTGCTCCTTTTACCTATATCGAAAATCCCAATTATGCAAAAGACCGCATTAACCAACTTAGACGCTATACGGCTGTCAATCCATTTATTCATAACATTCTACTTCACTACAATGATGACAAGTATGTTTACGCTTCTTCCGGCTCATTTGTACTTGATTATACATTTGACAATGTGTTCATATTTGAAAATTATTCAACTCGTGAACTCATTGAGACCATGGAAAACCCAGGTACAGGGATTACAGCCTCCGGTATCACCCTTAATTTGTATGGGGAAACCATTCCAACACACTGCTCAATTGTTGTCCGTGGGCTTACTTATTCCGGCTATGGCCATTATGGCAGCCTAGCTTTCTTTGTGGACGAAAAAAGCATCATGTCACAAATTCAAACCACTTTTCAAAGTGACATATACGCTAATTATATACTGGATTCAAATAATCAACTGATTACCCATGTTATACCTGAGTTTTCTAAAAGTGATACAACATACAGAGCCCTTATAGAATCTCATGATCAAGTAGCCCCTTCAACAATCCACAAAATTAATGGTGATGATTATCTAATGACCTATACAACATCTGAGACAACTGGTTGGCAATATTATTGTTTTACGCCTGTTGATGAAGCTTTAGCTGTAGCAATTCATACACAAAGACGATTTCTGATCATTGTTATTTGCCTATTACTTTTTGGGTTGTTGGCTATTTCTATTTTTATGACACTTAACTATAGTCCTATCAAAAAATTACAAACATTGTCTAAGGACTTTATCGATGGTAACACAAACCCCAATGGTAGTGAACTTAAGGATATTGAAGGAGCTATTCTTTCACTTTCAAGCCAAAATGTGGCATTAAATGAAGCCCTTGATGACAACTTCATTGCTGCCAAAGCTTATCTTATCGGACAGCTTATCTCTGGACAGCCAATGGTAAGAGAACATCTGGACCGATCGCTACTCATGAAAATTATGAATCCGCAGATTACGGACTATGCTATTGTGATGGCTCATATAGGTCAAGATGAACAAGACGACTGGCATTTTATAAAAAATGACTTAATGCATGATATCGAAGAAAAAAGCGGCACATACCTACAGTTATTATGCACCGAAAACAATATTCGTTATACGATAACAATCCTTATTCTCTTGCAAGAAGGGTTTAAGGAAAATGTCTTAGATGAACTACATCAAATACACAAGAACCTTAACGAAAAATGGCAACGTGATATTACTTTTGGCCTAGGTTCTCTAACAGATAACTTGAGCAATCTCCCAAGATCATATATGGGTGCATCGACCGCTATAGATTATCGCTTAATGATAGGTAATGGGTCCCTTATTCAATACGATAATCTTGTTGATAACATAGAACAGGCTTCAACTTATCCTTATGCTGAACTTGAACAATTTAAATTAGCTATTAGAAGAGGTTTTCCAAAGGATGTTGACAATGCTTTAAACAATATTGTGGCACAAATACAAACTAAAAACATACCTATTTTCATAGGCAGAAGCATATGCTATGAGATTATTAGTACTGTTGTACATAGCTATGAAAGTCTTGGCCAAAATCATGATGAACTTTTTAACAAATACCCAGACATCATTGCCATAACCAAATACGAATCGATTCATAAAATTATTGAATTAGTGACGTTAATTAGCTATGATGTGTGTTCTGCTTTGAGCAAAAGTTCTACAAAAGAGCATATACGATATGTAGACTCCCTAAAACAATACATATCCGTCAACTATTCATCACCTGATTTTTCACTTCAATTAATGGCTGACCATTTCCATAAACAGGCTTCTAACCTCAGCTCTTTTTACAAAGAAAATACTGGCGAAAACATCCTTGAATCTGTAACGCGTTATCGGATGAATGCCGCCAGTAATTATCTTATAAATAGTACACTACCAATCAAAGAAATATGTACTGAGATCGGTTATACCAATGTATCAAGTTTTATACGTCGTTTTAAACAGTTCCACGAACTTACACCTGGACAGTATCGTGAATTGTATCAAGACATAACTTAGTTGTCTCACCTGCTGTAAGTTTAATTTTCCTACGCTTTCCATTAATAACCATTTTACACTCCGTTGTTTTTAGGCTTACGATACTTATTGTTGTGATCGCCCCTTCACTCCAACTTATATCAACTGTATAGCCACCTCTTGCCTTAAGACCTTTAACAGAACCGCACTCCCACAATGTTGGTAAACCTGGAAGCATTTCAATGTATTCTTCATGACTTTGTATCAACATCTCTGCTATAGCTGCCGTAGCACCAAAATTCCCATCAATTTGGAACGGTGGATGACAATCAAATAAATTAGGATAGGTGGATTGGTTTAATAAGGCAATCATATTCTCATAGGCTGTGTCACCAGCATGTAATCGTGCATAAAACATTATAATCCAGGCTCTACTCCATCCTGTATGACCCCCTCCAGCTGACAAACGTCGTTCTAACGTTTTCTTAGCACCTTCATATAACTTAGGTGTTTTCTTTTTACTAATCTGTGTCCCTGGATATAATGCAAATAAATGTGATATATGACGGTGTCCAACTTCTACTTCATCATAATCAACTGCCCATTCCATAATCTGCCCATGTTTCCCTAATTTAATGTCTGGCATTTTCTTTAGGGCATTCTTCATTTCTTCATAGATCGAATCTTCATCCTCTAAAACAGATGCCCCTTCCATACACTTATTGAACAGTTCTCTTGTAATCTGTGTATCCATTGAAGGCCCCATACATAGAGCGCCTGAATGACCATTTGATACTATATAATCATTTTCTGGCGACACCGTTGGGCCTGTAACCAAGTAACCTTCTGGACTTTCTACCATGTAATCCAAAATAAATCGAGACGCTTCTTTCATCATTGGAAGCGCTTTGTTGGCTAGGAATGTTTCGTCCATGGAATAAGCATAATGTTCCCATAGATGTAGACATAACCATGCACCACCCATTTGCCAAAAGGGAGAATTCGCTAATATACCTTCACAGTCAGCATCTCCCCAGTGATTCGTGTTGTGATGAGCCATGAAACCTCTACAACCATAAACTTCCTTAGCTACCCTACGTCCATTGACAACCAGTCGTTCCATTAAATCAAACAACGGTTCATGACATTCGGATAAATGACACACTTCCGACGGCCAATAATTCATTTGAGCATTTATATTAATCGTATATTTAGATTCCCATGCAGGTGTATACCCGTGGTTCCATATACCTTGTAAGTTGGCTGGTAATGTTCCTGGTTGTGAACTGGCAATCAGCAAATATCGCCCATAATTAAAATAAGTTTCAATGAGTCCAAGATCTGATCCATTAAATGACGCTAATCTTTCATCTGTTGGTAAGTCTGACGTTCTCGCCTCAATCTTTCCAAGCTCTAACTCTACACGATCAAATTGATTTTTATAACTGTCCTTATGTCTCGTTTTTAGTTGTTCATAAGGTTTATGATATACAGCATCTATTTGATTCACGCAAGCCATTAGCGTATCCGCTACACGGTATGTACTATTTGCAGCAATAAATATCAGCGCCTCATCTGCATCTTCTACAGAAATAAAATCACCGATATGAGAAACTTTACCACCAATGGGAACAATCTTTAACAAAGCTGTGAATGTCACGCCATCTACGCCACAAGTTCCATGATAAGCAACACTATCTTCAGCAACTACCTCTAAAATTTCTTCATAAGGTCGTCTATTTAGGTTTGCACAAAATGTTAATGCGCCTTTTTTATCAGCAGTCAACTTCATAACCATGACTTCGTCCTCTATACTTGAAAACATCTCCCTTGAATACGTAACGCCATTGATCAGATAGTGTGATTGAACAGTGGCATCAGAAAGATCTAATATTCTCTTATAATTTTTTACTTGATCCTCGTGCTCAGCAAAAAACATTCTTAATTCTCCTAAAGGCAGATAAGGATTCAGATATTTAGGGCTAGACGTCATTGCCATTTTAGCTAAGTACTCTGCTTTTTTTAATTCGCCATCAAATAATAATTGTCTTATTTTGGGTAAATAGGCTTTCGTATCTTTATTTGTACGTTTCTTGGGTCCACCATACCATATCGAATCTTCATTTAAATAAATCACTTCTTCTTTAACATGGCCACAAACCATTGCGCCAAGTCGTCCATTACCAATTGGCAAAGCCTCTTCCCACTGTTTAGCAGGCTGTTTATACCATAATTCTTTATTCATCTACTTATACCCCTACTATTAAAGGTGCTCTGACCAGAGCCAAAGCACCTTTATTATTTTAAAGCCCCGTTCTAATTTTCATTATATCTTTGAAGTGCTGCTTCATGTATTTCTATTAATCTTTGTAAGCCCATATCATTAAGTTTTTTAAGGTAAGCATCCCATTGATCTTCAATACCACCCATTTGCATCCATCTAGCATACATCTCATCTGTATAACCAATAATGTCGGTTTTAAGAACTGCTAATTCTTCAACTTCTTCAATGGTAAAGAATACTTTTGGATAATATTCCATCTTATGATAACCATTATAAGCCTCATCTAACAGATTCTTTTCTATCATATGTGCTGGCTTATCTTTAAGCATCCATACTAAATCATCTGTAAAGGCACTAATACGTTCAAACCCTTGTGGTACTTGACCCGTTCTATTCTCTCTTGTAGCTTTTTCTTTCGTCTCGTAAACACCATCACCATCTGTATCTTCAATGTGGATGCCGATTTTTAAAGCACCTGATGCTTGCATTGTGAATACTGGTTCATATACGTTATCAACCCATGCCATCATGTACTCAACATCTTCTGCTAAGTGTGTAATTGCAAATGACCCTTTGCTAGTAAGACCAAATTGCATTAATGGCCAACTCTGATGGCCGTTTGGACCAACAAGGGGTGGCACTGGAATATAGTCATCTTTCTTCACATCGTTAGCCCAGCCTGTACTTCGCCAAGTTTGGAAAACACCAACTCTTCTTTCCTCTGATTTAAGCTTTGATGAGAATGCTTTAGAATCATGGGTGAAAGCTTCTTCATCAATAAGACCTTCTTCAAATAAACCATTGAAATACTGAATTGCTTGTTTGTATTCTGGTTGTGCTGCTGTGTAAATAACTTTACCCTCAACTAAATCAATATGTGTATTGAAATCATCCTGAATACCAAAGGCACCAAATAAATCTGATGCATATCCTAAACCGTCATTAAATGAATAGGGTATTTCATCTTCTGAGTTGCCATTACCATTTGCATCTTGCTCTTTAAATGCTGTCAATACAGCCTTTAATTCTTCTGTTGTTGTTGGCATCTCCATACTTACAGCTTCTAACCACTCCTTATTAATATAAAGAGGAAACTGTGTCGTACATGTAAATCCACCTGAAATTTGAGGTAAACTATATATATGTCCATCTGGTGCTGTGATACCTTTTTTATATTCTGGGTATTTATTAAACAGCTCTACCAAATTAGGTGTCAATTCTGGAGTAATATAATCTTCAATAGGAATTAACATTCCTTGGGAACCATATTTAAGCACTTCGTCATCTGTTAAGATGCCATTTCCAAAAAATGCATCTGGTAAGTCACCACTAGCAAATAGAAGAGAACGTTTTTCTTCCCAACCATTGTTTTGTGATGTTTGCCAATTAATTTTTACACCCGTCTCTGCTTCCAACTCTTTATACAATTCTACTTCAGCTGGACTAACTTCTGCATCTCTAAGTACTACCGCAATATTTAGCGGTGCTCTTTCCTTAACTTCTGTAGATTCATCACTACCTTTATCATCGTTATCTTGAACCTTTATCTCTCCATTGGCCGTTTCATTTGTATCACTACGCTTACCACATCCACTAAACATTGTTAAAGCCAATGCCCATACCATACATAATGCTATCATTTTGTTTCTCATAAGTGCCCTCCTAATATAATGTATTATGAAACTTGTATTGTGCATACCAATACCTATCTATTTCATCATAGACCATCTGCGCCACTAATGAAATGTACAAAACTTATAGTTTATGTGCGTTTTTCTTAGTACTGTCAAATTGCTATTTATAAGGATTTTAGCACTATGCATATTATTTTAGCACATGTATCTTTTTCATTTGCAATCTTAGTTAGACTTCCTTGAAGTTTAAAAGTTTACTGTTCATCTTAATGTTTCTTTAACAGGGCTATAACTGGGGAAGATGAATTAGCCGTAATCTTTTTTCATGCAAAAAAAAACAGCCTACAAAACTCATATAATTATGAGTCTGGCCGTTTTTAATGAGTTGTCTATTCATGCCTTTGCCATTAAACCTAACATTTGTCTTATTAAACTAATCTTTGGCACTAATTTTTTAACTATTCAATCATTAATGCGGATGAGCTGTTTGCGGGAACATATCCACAGGGATGATCTGATCTGTTGTGTAGCCGCCATCGACCAGAAATACATTATACTTGCTATAAAAGTGACTTTTTTTATTATATCATGATATTTCCTATTGACAAAACTAACAGTGTTAGTTACAATAGACCTACAAGCTAACAGTGTTAGTTTGAGAGCTGCTCGGCTTTATTATATATGATCATAAGGAGGAATTAATGAAAAAACCAATGAAATTCATCATCTTGTTAATAGTATTGATTGTTATCTACTTTGTGATCAACTACATCCAATATCGCTCATTCACAAAGAATGCATCAGAGAATGAACAACTAAATATACATCAAAGTGAAATATTCAATTTATCCTATGGCAAGATTGAATATACTACCTTTGGCATCGGACCAAGTATACTGATTCTTCATGGCGTAACCGGTGATGTTGACCAAGGTCTTGGAATAGTCGAACGCTACTTTCCCGATGGTTATCAATATATCATCGTCTCCCGTATGGGATATTCTGATTCTGATATTCCTGACAGTCCTACGGTTGCAATTCAATGTGAAATTTACAATGAGCTTCTTGACCATTTATCAATAGATGAAGTTTTTGTGTTTGGTAATTCAGCCGGTGGTACATCTGCTATCAAATTTGCTGATATGTATCCTAACAGAACGCTTGGGCTTATCTTACAATCTTCAAACCTACCCTATGATGAAGTGATGTCAGCTCCACCTAAAGCTGCTGCTAAGCTGATCTTTGGCAATGACTTTTTGTACTGGTGGACTTTGAGAACCTTTGGTGATGCATTGTTTATAAAGAGCTTCGTTGGTGAAAAAAAATATGATCTACTAACCAATGAGCAAAAATCTGATATCATCGACGATTACTTTTTGGGTTCCTTGCCAATTACTTCAAAACTAGATGGTATTGTCTTTGATTTTTATCAATCTAATCCCGCTATTAATGAACCAGATTTTTTTGATCACCAAATCGATACTCCGACATTAGTCCTAAGAGGGACCTATGATACAAGTATCCCTGAAGAAGGCATACTAAATCTGCAATCTCATTTAACAAATACTCAAGTTCAATATTATGATGCCGGACATTTTTTATACAATATGGATGATCTAATAAAGAACGATATTGAAGAATTTATAAACCAAACTATAGGAGGCACACATGCTAAATAAACTATCAAATACATTAATTAATCAAAGTAAACTATGGAAAATATTTCTTCTCCTAGCCATCATGGTTGCGCTATTTATGTCGCTCCCGGCTTTTGAGAGTTATTTTCAGATAACAGACATGGCTTCTCTAGATGAACTCCAATTTTACTCATCTGATGACATCTATCAGATTCTTGATCAGTGGGGAACAGAAGGTCAAAGGCAACAAATGTTTTTCCACTTCACTTGGGATCTAGCATTGCCTATAACATACTTTTTCTTTCTGGCTTATTTATTTTCTTGGTTGACCAAAAGAGGATTTAAGCAGGATAATCCTTTGCAAAAGCTTAATCTATTATCATTGGTCGCTGTTGTAGATATATTGGAGAATTTGAGCATGCTGGCACTAGTCTTACTATATCCAACAGAAATCCAAGTACTTGCTTTCTTAAAAACAGCCTTTACTCTAATAAAATTCTATATATTTGGCCCACTGATATCACTAGGGCTTTTTGTTTCAATCATAGCTACCATTAAAAATAGTATCTTCAAAGCTAAGAAAAAAGAAAGGAATTAATTATGATATATGATAATGATACAAAAAATAAAATTCTTACCACTGCCCTTGACTTATTTGCCGAAAAAGGCTATTCAAATGTCACTATTCGAGAAATAGCCAAACATGTTGGGATAAAAGGCAGCTCAATATATAATCATTTTTCAGGTAAAGAAGATATCCTCAGTGGTATATTAGAGTATCAAAATTATTTCAACGAAAAGGAATATGACAATAAAATAGCAGGTGTAGATCCATGTGAAATCTCAAAAGATACACCCTTAGAGATGATTTTAGAAATGGCTCTTACAACTTCTTTAAATATGTTCAGCTCAGAGGATATGATAAAAATACTAAAGATATTATCCCAAAACCAATTAAGTCATCCAAAAATAAGAGAACATTTTATAAATGTATTCCTTTTAACTGCACGGCAAAAACTCATTGAGCTATTCTCCATCCTGATAGAAAAAGATATCATCCAGCATGACGACCCAGAATTTTTAGCCTATGAATTCCATAGTTTTCAAATATACTCATACTACGAAAACTATCTATTATTAGAAAACTATGTGGTTACTGATGAAGATACTGAACAGATTAGATCTTATATGATAAAGCATATCCAGTTCTTTTGCCACGCACTAAAGCACTAAGTTGATTGGTGGATATATTAATTTTAGGAATATATTAACTTTTCATCTTCGCTGTCATTCCAAACAAAGTCATATTAAGTACATCCGCCTCTGAAGCATAGATGATATTTTTCTGCTTACTGCTTAATTCATCAGGTATTAAGTTTTCTTTTATTGCATCTGTATGTATACGATAATTAATCTTAGCAATATTTCTTTTTATGTCCCATCCTATTTGAATTTGCTCCTGCTCTTTTAGTCGCTGAAATTCCTTAATTAGGTATATCTTAAACTCTGCACTAATCCACATTCCAAATTCAAATGCAATATCTTTATGAGCATAAGTACCACCGTATCTTCCTGCCTTTGCCATTAAACCTATTGCATTAGTTTTACAAACCCACTCTTTAACACTTATTTTATAACTATTTAATCCTGCTTGACTTCTAATTGTGGCGAATTCGCCATAATTAAAATCTGGGTTATGAATTCTTTCCCATATTCCAAGATACTAGACTGTATTTCTGTTTCTAAGCCAGTCAGAAATAAAGAAATCTCCATCCTTTGCTCTTAACATGTCCGTTAGCGATATATAGTCTTCTTGATTTATTAAAGTCATAAGCAACTCACTCCATTTTTTTATATATCACTGGACAACTTGAGTAATGCAACATCCGTTAATATTATCAATGTTTTTAGTCCTATATCCAGTTAGTTTATTTACCAAATAAATTACTTTCTATCTATTTTACCATATCTTAGTTTCTGATATTTAAAACATTTTTACTTATTTTCTCTTATAGAAAATTATACATCATTTCTATGCACGCTTCAAATTGTATCATTACAAATTTGACCTTACCTATTTTCTTCATTGGTAAACCCGTTAAAATCTTTTGAGTAACCCCTTAATCATGTATTGATTGGCATTTTCTTCTCCTTTATATCAAGATAATCTGTATAATTTGATTTTCTTAAGACTTTTATAATTTGAAATAATATTATTTTTTGAAATCGGCTTCCCATGTGCAGGATAGACTTTTTTATAATCAATCGTCATCATCTTTTGCCAGCTTTTTTTGTATTCGAGCATATCTTCTATCCAAATGATTATATGATGAAGACTTGGCAATCCATTCATCACAGCATCACCTGAAAACAATATTTCGTCATCAAATAACAAACCAATTGAATCATGTGTATGTCCTGGTAGATCTATAATTTTTGCTGAAAGACGTTCTTCAATCTTTTCTCTATTATGGTCATCAATGATTAAAAATCTATCGCTCACTATGATTGGTTGAAATCTATGTTCACCCTTTCCTACTAACTTCATAACTTGACAGAAAAACCATGCCAATCGACTACTGCAACCACCATCAAAAGAGTTTTGTCCCTTTTCTAACTGATTCACTGACTTATGATTAATAATAATTTTTGCTGTGGTTTCTTCCATCAGCTGATATAGGAATCCAACATGGTCATCATGAGCATGAGTGATAAATATATATGCAATGTCATTAAGACTTATATTGTTTTTACTAAGCTCACTTTTAAATGTTTCCAAATACTCCTTATAACCAGTATCAATGAGTATGTATCCTTCATTTGATTCAACTAAATATACATTACTAATTCTATTTCCGACATTTATAATTCTTTGATCAATTGGTTTTCTTAAATTGAACTGTCTACGTACTTCCTTTCCTAACTCTTTATCAACCGTCATAACCTTTTCAATATATTCATCAAAGTATTCATACTTTTCAATATCTGTGCCAAATAAGATTATTTCCATTTTCTTTCGCATTATGTGGACTGTTTCGATTGCTGAATAATCTTGAATATCTCCAAGTAAGCACAATGTGTCAACAAGACTATCCATTGCTTTTTCGTGTGAAAAAGGTTTCCTTTTGATGGTTGATATCTCTTCAATATTAGTTATCTTTGTTTCTTTCTCTTCAATAATTGCATTGATATGATTTTTGGCATGTCCAATTATACAGGATTCACCACTGCAAATTTTACAATACTCTGTGCCCATGCATATACTATCTAGATCCTCCCTCAAATGTTTATAATAGTCTTGTAAGCGCTGTGCTTTTACTCTATAGGCAGACTTTATACCTTTTTTTCTGTGTTGAAATAGTTTTGCCACCATAAAACCTGTTATGCTGATTAATAAAATCACTAAAGGTAGAACAAACTCAACATTTCCGCTATACATATGATCTCCTTCCAAATAAAAAGAGACCTATAGATTAAATGGCGTAAAACACCAATTAATCCATAAGTCTCGCTCCATTAATAGTTATTAAAGTAAATAAGACCAGGATTCCTCCAGTATGTTGATCTTATTTTGGTTTCCCATAGCTACTCCCTTATAGAGTTAACCCAATTTTAACAAACGTCTATGAGACTGTCAAGATTTTTACTATGTAAAACTTTAAGATTCTATTGAATCTACAAACAGAACTACTTTAATGGTTTTTATCTAAGTTAACTTCCCAATTTTATCCCCTTAACTGAATTTAGTCTTGCAATCATTTTTTAATTTTGGTCAGTTAATCAACTGTAAACCCTGCTGTCAAATAGTATTTGTCATAATCCCCAGTGCTTCTAAAATCCAGTATATCTTTCACAATGCGGTATTCACCATTATCCAGATCTCCATAAAGCCAGCCCCAATCAACTTTCAATTCCCTATTATCACCAGAAGCCAAATCATAGCCAATATCATGAAATGCGTAATCGCCATCAATAGCTACAGGAACCTGATACCAACTTCCATTAATTTTCTTTTCCAACCAGAAGTATTCACCATATGTACAGTAACTACTCGAGTTATTCTCAATTACTAATGTCAAACTAATAGATGAAGCTGTCCCCTCCTTTAGAGTCATAGTAACGCCATCAAAGTTGTTGACCGTTTCATATGTTGTAGGTTCCCAGTCAGTTATTTTATCAGATAAGGTATCGCTTTTGTCTGATTCTTTTTCAGTAAACAACGTGTAAACCATATCGCCACGTACATAGGTGAGTGAGCCAAGCGTCCAATCTGAAGTTTGTAGATACCCATACTCGCCTGTGTCGAATCTTACAACTTCAAAACTATAATTGCCAAACTTTTTTGAATTAATCACTTCATCTATGGAAACAAACTGACTGCTAAATGGTTTATCCATTGGCTTATATGTTTTTTCATATAATGTATTATCTGATACGGTATATACGAACATATTTTTACTGTTCATAGGGTGTAATTGCACTATATTTCCATCCATGCTGACAGAAACATCACAATAATAATCTCCTTGAGTGTAATTACACTTTAAAGGCTTTAAGTCTAGGCTACGTATAATTTGTCGTGATTTAATATCATATACAAATAGTCCGAAATAACCGTGGAAAATCACAATATCATCAGAAGCAAAGTCAAGAAAAGCCATATCAGCGCCTATGTTCTGATTAACCGACCATATGGGTATAGTTGGCTCAAGGCTATTTTTACGCCATATGTACAAATCTCCTATCCAATCTTCATTTTCAGCCTCAATGATTTCCAAGGTATTATTTTCGTTTATTTTCAAAACAAGATCAAATTCTTCTACATGTAGCAGCACTTTTTCATTAACAATATCATATTCTCCATCATGAACGTAACTTATGTTAAAAATCCCCCATTGACATGTAAAATCTCTTTCCAACCTTATCCAATAATTGGTTTCATCATACTGACATTCATAGAAACCAAATTTAATTTCATTTGGTTTGTTTATATTATTATTATCTAAATCGTCTTCTACAAACTTTTTAATGTCTTCATTTGTTTCCAATAGCATATTGCCATTAATCAGCTTGCTAAATTCTTCTTTGCTTTTGGCAAAATCACGCACATTTTTTCCATATTGATCATTCGCCCATTCTCGTGTGTACTGCATAGAATATGGGATTAATCCATCATCTAGGTTGAAATTAATATATTCTACGTTTCCAATCAGAGCAAACATAATCATAGCATTATCTTGAAACTGTTGCTGATTTGCTTCACCACTATATAAATTTCTGGTTTCTGTATCTGTTTTTAGATTGACAGTTATTGAAAAAGGCTTACTATCAGTAAAAAGCTCAAAGGAATCATAAGTTATGTTTTTAGAAAATGTTAATAATGAGATAATACTTCCAACCTTTGAGTTATCACCTACATACTCGGTTTTATTTTTTAAAAGCTGTGAGGTAAGACTGTTATTATCTTCTTTAACTGTAATTGGGTCGGTAAACAAACCAATGGAAACTACTATAGCTACAACTAAAGCAACAACAATCACCCAAAACCTTGGTTTTCTATAATTTAACACGTTTTTAATTCTCCCTTTTACATTTCCCTCTCCAAAGGCAAGTGGACTTCCATTATAAATAGGCTTTCTGGTAGCAAGTGACAATAATGAATTAGCATAAGGCTTTTTTATATCTTCATCCATTTCTTTTAATACTCTTTCGTCACAAGAAAGCTCCATATCCTTACTCATCAATATAAACGAAACCCACACAAGAGGATTAAACCAGTGTATGGACAATATTAAGAAGGCTAATATCTTAATCATATGATCTTTCCGTTGAATATGGGTCTGTTCGTGTAGCAAAATATAGCTTCTTTCAGTGGCACTAAGTCCAACTGGCAAATATATCTTAGGACGCACCAATCCAAGTACAAAAGGTATTTTCAAATTGTTAGCTTCAAAGATATTCTTCTCAATTAGTTGTGCGCTTTTAAGCTGTTTATATAAGCTCAAAATAGAAACAAAGCTATAAACAAGCAATGCTATTATACCGAAAATCCAAACATATGCCCCTATTTCCACATAAATCTGCAATGGATTTGCACTAGCCCCAACAGTCGGTAAGGGAAGTGATTGACTTACAAATGAATCAACTGCTTCTATTAATCTGTGGACTTTGCTGATAGATGATATCATGTGGGATGGGTACAGTTTTTGTATTTCGTGGCAAAAGACTAAGCATACTCTCAAATGAGAATGTTATTATAAGGCGAAAGGCCACCACACCCCATAAAATTTTTAGCTCATTAATCTTATAGTCGAAAAAAAGATTTATACTAATATGGTAAAACCTGACACCAAGTACAGAGACATCTTTATATGAATTAACTATAATAGGCTTTTCCCATATTCCAGTAAGTAAAACTTTATTTCTATCATCAAAGAAGTAAATAACTATATCAAAACATCCATCTGGCTCAACCACTGACGAATAATCTTCTTTTATATCTTTCATTACCCAATAGCTTTCTATATAATCTTTAAGTATATTGTTTGGCTTAATTTCATAATACATGTCTTTCTACCTTTAATATTATATTAAATTATTTAGTTTTATTTGTTTATTTCCTCTGTAACAGAACTATGCTCTCACAATGTCTTGTGTAGAAGGTAAATGTATCGAGAATGCGTACTTGTCCCCTCGTGTAAGGATATTTTACTATATATCAATGAGATTATTAAAAGAGTAATTCCGTTTGATCCTTAAGATTGAAACCATGCCTTGCAAAAAAGGCAATCTAGGATGTCCTAGATTACCTCAAAATTTATTTAACATTATTCCAATGATTGGAATCTAGACTATCACTACCAAATCAGTAAACTCAAATCTTGTTTTTAAATTATTACTTACTATTGATTTCTCTTCACATTTACATATAGCTCTTTAAATTCATCATAATAAGGATTTTCCCATTTTTCATCTTCAAACGTTTCATAACTTACTACTATTGCCTCAAATGTGTCTACTCCTATCGCACTATCTATTGAAAAGCCACTTTCTTCTCCAAATGTTGCACCTCCTACAAGGTTTATATCTGAATAATTAATTTCTCGTAGATAGTCTGGATCATTAAAATCCATATCTCCTTTTATCTTTAACGGTAAGCCATTTTCATCCCAAGCTACAAATGCAATCACAGCATCTCTTATATCTTTTTCAGTATTATTTTTTATTACTGCTTGTAACATATCAGGATATAAAGACTTATACTCTTCACTTTGCACCACGTATTCTGTTGAAATTATAGTGATAGGCAATGCCTTCAATAATTCTTCTAATTCATTTTGTGCCATAGATGGCTTTTTATCTGAATTATTCTTTCTAGACGTTACAAGTGATGTATTCGATTCTATAACAACCTCTACAGTCATGTCATCACTAAGTTTCTGCCCTTCATATACTGTTTTAAATTCATCATAATAAGGATTTTTCCATTTTTCACCTTCAAACGTTTCATAACTTATTACTATTGCTTCAAATGTGTCTACTCCTATCGCACTATCTATTGAAAAACCACTTTCTTCTCCAAATGTTGCACCTCCTACAAGGTTTATATCTGAATAATTAACTTCTCGTAGATAGTCTGGATTATTAAAATCCATATCTCCTTTTATCTTTAACGGTAAGTCATTTTCATCCCAAGCTACAAATGCAATTACAGCATTTCTTATATCTTTTTCAGTGTTATTTTTTATTACTGCTTGTAACATATCAGGATATAAAGACTTATACTCTTCACTTTGTACCACATATTCTGTTGAAATTATAGAGACAGGCAATGCCTTCAATAATTCTCCAAATTCTTGAAGCGTCATTGTCTTTGCACTGTCTTTTGGCTCATCACTAACTTGTTTATCCACACTATCCTGCTTCTTACTCGTCTCATTATCTTCCACTTTTGTCTCTTCAGGTCTGCTATTTGTTTCTTTTACTGAACTATTCATTACCTCTTGCTTCTTTTCACTACCACATGCCACTAAAATAAAACAAATAAATAATGAAATAATAACCAAACTAAACCTTTTTTTCATACGATACTCCTCACTATCTTTATTTTTTAACGAAGCAATTATAGCACTATTCGACTTATTATGTCAAATATTTCCATAGCGATGTTCTTCTAACTATTTAGATAATGCAAAGCTTAACGGTCATAATCTTCAATAATATTACTTAAAGAAAAACATTTTCACTTGTGAATATTACTAATTGTCTATATACAAGTAATCTGACGATTTACTGTTCTTCAAAAGGCAGATAGTTTCTGTATGCACCGTATGCGGAAACATATCAACCCCCTGCACTTCCCTAACCGCATATCCACCATCACACAAAACCCTCACATCCCTTGCCATAGTCCCAGGATCACAAGACACATACACCACACGCTTTGGCTCCATAGCTATAATCGTATCCAACAACTCTTTATCGCACCCCTTTCTAGGAGGATCCACTACGATAACATCTGCTTTCACACCATCTTGGAATTGCTCCGTAATCACTCGTTCAGCTTTTCCCACATGGAATTCTGCATTGGTGATACCACTAAGTCTGGCATTCTCCTTAGCATCTTGGATGGCTTCTGGCACGATCTCCACTCCTAGAACCTTTTTGCAATGCTTTGCTAAGAATAAGGATATGGTACCAATACCACAATAAGCATCCCACACAACTTCTTCGCCAGTTAAATCGGCATACGCTAAAACCATGTTATAGAGTTTCTCCGTTTGTATCGGATTTACTTGATAGAAGGATAATGGTGATATCCGAAAAGCAATAGCACCGATATAATCCGTTATGGTTTCTTGGCCCCATAACATCCTAATGGTTTTGCCCATAATCACATTAGTTTTCTCTTTATTCATACTCACATAGATACCTGATACCTGCTCAATCTGTTGTAAGCTGGTAACAAGCTCTTCTTCATGAGGCAACTTATGACCATTTATAACGATACCTACCATGATTTCATTGGTATGATGGCTTATTCTTGTAACAATATGTCGAACAAGCCCTTGATGACGATGTTCACTATAAGGTGGAATGCCATAAGTCAACATATGGGCTTTTATGGTTTCTATAATGGTCCCATTAACAGGCTGTTGAATATAACATGTATCCGTTGTGACAATCTGATGGCTGCGCATGGCATAAAAACCAATATCTATACCCCCATCCATTGCCTCACCAACGGGAAATTGCACTTTATTGCGATAATAGTAAGGGTCGTCCATACCTATGGTCTCGTTGACAACCACATCTTTCATACCACCGATACGCTCTAACAGGTCTACAATCTTTTTTCGCTTATATGCCAATTGAGCCTTGTAAGAGAGATGTTGTATCTGACACCCGCCGCAACGCTTTGCAATGGGACATACTGGGTCCCTTCGATGTTCTGAAGGTTTTACAATTTCTATAAGTTTACCATAACCATAATTTTTTTTGGTTTTAATGACTTTTACTTTAACCTTTTCTCCTGGTAAGGCACCATCAACAAATAGGGTATAGCCGTTTATTTTACCAATACCTTCACCATGAATACCCAAATCATCAATGGTCATGTGGTAATATTCATTTTTTACAACAGGTAATGCTTGATTATTTTTTTTCATGATTGTCATCCTTAACTCTTTTATTTAGCTTGATGGCTTACTTCATTCGCCATAACATATTCCGTTATCCATAAAACAGGCTAAGTAAATATCTTTTCTACTTATGCACTGTGCATGAAAATACGGGCCATTCTTCTTGTAAAATGGCATATTGATATTCATCCCACCATATAGGTTGTCCCTTCTCATCTTTTATAAAACAAACACGTTTCATACTACAACCTTCTCGTTCCATGGATAAACGCTCTAATAATTTCCATGAGGGTGTATTATCAGGGTTGCATTTTGCAAATACCCGATGGACGCCAAGTTCATCAAAACCATACTGCATGACTGCTTTGGCGGCTTCTGTGGCATACCCATTACCATAGAACTTTGGATTGAAGATATAACCGATGGTCCATTCCATAAAATCCTTGGGCTGTACTTGACCAAAATACACGTGCCCAATCATCTTACCTATATCTTTTAATTCAACGGCCCACATGGTATCACCCTCGGAAAAATACTTAACTTTCTCCTGACAAGATGCATCTGAAGTGTCCCAATCCCTCTCATAAGTCATCACCGATTTTTGGGATACATATTCTTGAAGATCCTGCCAATCTTCTAGCTTAAATGTTCTCACCTTTAATCTTTTTGTTTCAATCAGCATGTTTACCTATCTCCTCATCTTCATGTATTTTAAAACCCCTAACTGCATGCATTTGGCTAGGGGTTTATTCATCACATCTATTGGTATCTGACACTTCTTATGTTATGATTCTCTCGTATACATTAATCTTAGAATTTTGTTCTTCTCACATTTGAATCAAAGATTCGCTGAAAACCTAGCCAGTTACCTTCTACCTCGCTGCCTTCAAGTAAATCTGTAAATGTACGCAGCTTTGCATCACAATTATCTGCAAAATGAAGGGCCAATGCTTCTATGGTCTGGGGTTTCTTAGGAGATCCGTATTCCAGTTCCCCATGATGAGCCAATATACAATGCTTCACCATGTTGCCTAATGCATCAGGAAATCCTACAATCTGTCTTATTTCATCGCTAATCCACTCAATGGTAATCACAATATGCCCAAGAAGCTGTCCCGGGTCTGTGTATTCAATAATTGGAAAAGCTGATAACTCGTTCATCTTACCAACATCATGGAAGAGTGCTGCTGTATAGAGAATGTCTTTGTTAATCATCGTGTATTGATTAGCCAAAAACTCACACATATTCAGTACACATAAGGTATGTTCCAGTAGGCCACCTAGATAACTGTGGTGCATGGTCTTAGCAGCCGTATGGCTTTTAAAAATACTAATAAAGTCTCTGTCTTCTATGAAAAATTTCTTCACTAAGGTGCTCAAATATTTATTTTCAATGGCATGTACATAAACCAGTAATTCTTCATACATCTCACCGATATCACGATTGGATACAGGTATGTATTCTCTTGGGTCATATTCACCCTCGCTGCTTTTACGTAATCGTCGAATATTCAACTGTATTGAATTTTGAAATGTAATAACTAGGGCATCAATCTTAATATACTCATGTTCATTAAAATCATTGATACCGTCATTAAGATCCCATATCTTAGCATCTACAACACCAGTTTTATCTTGTAATTTTAATGAATAATATGTTTTTCCTGCCCTTGTTTTTAAAACTTGCTTATTCACACACAGGTAATGTTCCTGTACCTGTTCGCCTTCTCTCAGGTCTGCTATGTAACGCATATAAAACTCCTTTCAATACCAAACAACTATACCAAGTATAGTATTTCACCTATATATCGATTGAAATAACCCTTTTTTCTGTATTTCCTTTACATTATACCCTATTTTGCTTGAAAAAAAAAGAAAAGCTTATCAATGTTTTTAAGTTGAAAAATCCAATAATCTTACTGTATCAAAAAAAACATCAAGCCAACGCTTATTCCTTCCTTTCGAATTTATAAAACAAAAAATAGGGCTGTTTCATCAAAGCAAAATACGTCAATAATTGTAAAAAACTTCTAGCCAACGAAATTGCTTCAATGAGACAGCCCCATCTTTTAACTTCCAATATTTATTTTTATACAACTATTCATTTCATTAAAGTCTTCAGGCTATATTTTGTTTATTTCATATAGCATATTATCTCATTGAGTACTCTTCATCAATGACATATGTATCCCTATGGGAACAACCATCAAAGTAATAATCGAAGTTGTTTAAATCTACTGCTATGATCTCCATATTACTTTCTTCATTGCTAATTGAATATAATATATGTCAATGTAAGCAACGTAATACAAGCTATGGCATTTGTTGTTATACTCATATAAAAGTACTTCAAACTTATTATACCATCTCTTTTTAACAGCATTGTGACCATTAACTCGCCAATGGATATAAGCGGTGCTAGTATATAAAAATATATTGTAAATAATGTAAACAAAACTGTAGCAAAATTCCAGACTATATTTTCTTCATTTATAAACAAAGTCGAGTCATATAAATATAGTAGAAAAAAACTGATAGCCATTATTGAGTTAATGATGCCAAATACAAGCGGTAGCTTGATGAATAAGCTGCTAGACAATTTATCTTGCTTTCTTTTTTTCCCATAGATCATGTAAAAAATACCACAAGACATACCGCCACCAATGACCAAAAATAATATCATAATTCCCATAATAACAATTCTCCTAGTTTATTGATTTCATAATCCATTAACCTCATCTCCTTTTTTAGTGTATCTTCATTATAGGAGATGCAATATGACAATAGCATGTCATATTAAATTTATAAGTTAATTATTTTCTAGTTTTATCTTTAAGTTCCTCTAGTTCTTATATGAATAAGATCGTTTACGAATCATGCTTTTGTATACTCAAAATCTTGTTCTTGAATAGACGACATATGGGCGTTTTTTAGCAGATTTTGGATAAGTTTAGTGAATGAGTTTATACCTATTTCATGATATAATATATTGCATATGACGGTTATCGATAATAATTAACGTGATACATATAATCATAGAAAGCGAGACTAACTGATGAAAAACATAGACCATTTACCCTACATAGAAGAACATGGAAAAGCTCTTGCAGGAGCTCTACTTACTTGGTATCAACAAAATAAACGTGATTTGCCCTGGCGTAAAAACCATGACCCCTATCGTATATGGATATCTGAAGTCATGTTACAGCAAACACAAGTGGATACAGTCATTGACTATTTCAATCGATTCATGGTCACCTTTCCTACCATTGAAGCTCTTGCAGGAGCAGATGAGGAGCAGGTGTTAAAAGCTTGGGAAGGTTTAGGTTACTATTCTCGTGCTAAACGCCTCAAACAAGCCGCTCAGGTAATGATGCTGGATTATGATGGTGCCTTTCCAACCACTTATGCTGAAACATTAAAACTGCCTGGTATAGGTCCTTATACCGCTGGTGCTGTAATGAGCATCGCTTATAATCTACCTGTACCTGCTGTTGATGGCAATGTACTTCGGGTATTTTCTCGGGTATTTAATGACGATCGTGATATTGGGGATATGAAAACCAGAAAAGCTTTTGAACATATGGCAAAAGCACTGCTGCCAGAAGATAGCCGTCACTTTAACCAAGCCCTTATGGAACTTGGTGCTACGATATGCACCCCTAAAAATCCTCGGTGTGAAGCTTGTCCCATTCATGCATTATGTCGAGCTAAGGCATCACTAAGGCAAAAAGATTTACCCGTTAAAAAGAAGCGACAGAAGAATATTCCTCTTGAAATGGAAGTGGCTTTGGTCCGACATGATCATCATACACTTATTGTAAAACGTTCAAGTGAAGGCCTCCTAGCTGACTTATGGGGATTTCCTATTGTGAAAAGAGACGAAGCACTTCAAGATGGTATGAGTATTCATGATGAACTGGAAGAGTTTCTTGGTGTTAAGGTTAAACCCACTGGGGAAATAAAAAAAGCCAAGCATGTATTTTCCCATCGTACTTGGCATATGACACTCTATGCTTTTGACATTGACCATAAAGTTAGACCCCACTTTCCTCAAGTTGAGTGGATCGACCTCACCAAAGAATCGGATTTTCCTTTACCCACTGCATTTAAAAAATTAATCGTACATATGTAATATGAAAAGACCCATGACTATAGCTTTCTACTGTCGTAAGCCCAGTGGAGTAAAGCTTGACGTTGTTTTTTCCGGCAGGTAAGGTCATAAGGCATGCAATTCTTTTTAATAGCCCCTATATGTCTTTTCATGGCTTTCCAACGCTTTATTTGTCGCTGGTCTTCCTCAGGAAGCCTACGTCCATGATAATAACGGCAATACCATTGGAACCAGCCTCTCGGGTCAGCAGGGTGAATCCAGCCTTTTCGTTGCCAATGGCTTAAGGGCAGTGAGGCATCAACTTGAAAGTAATTGAGCTGAACGTTTTTATGGGATGGTGATAATTTGGCATGATCAAACCATTCAGAAGGAAATTCCTCCGTACAATCCGTTAAGTATTTGCCTCCAAAAACACCCAATTCCAGCATTTTCTTTGGGGAAAGATCTGGTGTAAAAATAGGATCAAAATTCTCCCCAATGGGTTCTGTTAAATGGTAATATCCTTTTTGCATTTTGTCATTAATGATTACTTTTTTATACATAAAGCTCCTCAATATATTAAAAACATGTTAATAGCTACAAAGACATCAGTATCATTATACTACAGGACAAATAAAAAACAACGAGCAAAAGAGGCTACGCCTCGTTCCGCAAAGGGGATTTGTCCGTTAGGAAAGTTTCATTAGCACAAATGAAAATGATTCTATCTCATTTGTTAAATTGAGAACTTTCCTATAGATAAACAAAGGGGACTGTTATGCAACAGTCCCTCATTTATCTTATAACATTTATTCTATCTCATTTTTCATAAATAAACTTTGCCATCATGTGATATGTCTTATATCACACAATTTCCTTATGGCTGCAAAGTAATACTTCTTCTATCGGATAATTTAACCTTTAATGGAATCTGTACAAACTTATTACCTTGTTTACGGTTAACTTTTACACTGACTGTATCACCAACTTCATATTTCTCCAATTCAGCGGATAACTCATCAAAGTTGAAGATGGTGACGCCATTAAATTCAAAAATAATATCTTCAGGTTGAATACCACCTTTATCAGCCCCACTATTAGGCTCTACTTGTTTAACAAGTACACCAATTGGAATGTTATAAGCTTCTGCCATACTTTCATTGATATTTATACCACTGATACCCAGTACAGGACGTTTGACTTGGTTCATAATATCTTCAATAACATCCTTAGCTTCTGTAATAGGTATAGCAAATCCCATACCTTCTACTTCGGTAGATGCTAACTTAATGCTGTTAATACCGATAACTTCACTTTTTGAATTGACTAAAGCACCACCGCTGTTACCAGGGTTTATGGCTGCATCTGTTTGGATATATTGAACATTTTTATCAACAGAGCCCAGTGAACGGTTAAGAGCGCTAATATAACCCACTGTAACGGTATCACCTTTACCTAATGGATTACCAATAGCAACGGCTAATTCACCCACTTTTAGTTTACTTGAGTCGCCAAGAGTGGCAATACGAATATTATCTAATATGTCTTTTTTCATGTCTTTTTTAGCAACAGATAGTACGGCCAAATCATAATCTGGTTCATACCCTACTAAACTAGCAGAGACACTTTCAGATTCATTAAAGGAAATATCCACCTTCTTAGCATTGTCAATGACATGAAAGTTGGTCACGATTAAAATGTCTTCATCCGTCTCCTTGAAAATAATGCCTGACCCTGCTGCGCCTGGTTGATCAAATTGATTATTAAACCAATCTCTTGATGACACCGTTGTGATAATGGTCACGATGGATGGCCTTACATTTTCAGCAATCTCAATGACAGGTGATACATAATAGTTTTTGGATGTATCCGTTAATCTACTATCTAATTCTTGTAAGTTATTGTCACCATTTGCATCGGTAGTGGTTCTTGTTAGGTTTGTATCGTCTTCAAAAGAAAAATTGGAATCATTGGATTTGTCATTGGTATCTGACCCAAGATATTTCTCTACAATTGGTTTGGTAAAAACCGATCCCACTTGAAAAGCCCCGCCGCATAACACAGCAATGAGTAAGAATGCTACAACTTTTCTAAATACATAAGGCTTTCGCGTCTTTCGGTCATTTTTAACTGTCTCTTTAAAGCAATGACTTTGATAGGTTTGTTGTCTGCTTTGTACAGGCACGTAATCATGCTCTACGCCATGTGCTTTGTTATCATGCCTATATGCTTCTTGTTCCTGTCTATGATAAGTAGGTTGTGTTCTTGATATGTTGTCATCTTCTCTATCATCTGTAAAGTTATTTGTTTGTGTACCTGTATGATTAACTGTTTCATTAATTGGTCTGTCATCTGGCTCTGGTTTGGGATTAGAATGTAAATTGTTGTCATGATAATCTTTGAATTCACTCATACGCTTTATCCTCCAAATTCATTTTTCTCTTAGTCATAAAAGTGGCCTGCTTTTATACTTATTTTCGCTTTCTATATTATAGATTATACGCATTATGTTTGAATAAAATATGAACACACTGTTAATAATTTTGAATGATTTAACAACAATTAAAAACCATCTACACTTAATGGCTATATAGATGGCAATAGGGCATCTTTATTTATTTTTTTTCTCCAACATGTCGTTCTCTGGCTGAGGTAAAGACTGGCGATGCTTCATGTGACAATTACCATCAATTAAAGCACCTTCGTCAATGATGATACTACTTGTATGTATATCGCCGGAAACACGACTTGTCTTTGTGAGATGCAATTGACCTGTGATGTTAAGGTTTCCTTGAATCTGTCCAGCTACCAATAAGAAATCTGACACAACATTTCCCTCAATATAACCACTTTCCCCAACAACTAAACTGGCTTCGATCTCCATGTCTCCATAAAACTTCCCATTAACTTGTACTGAACTCTTAGATTTTAATGTCGCTGATTCTAATATGGTTTCTTTACCGATAATGGTTGCTGGCTTGTCATAGCTAGCTTTTTTCTTTTGTTTCATGTGTATAGTCTCCTTATTCCAAATATTTATCAAGTATTTCTATAACAAAATTCGATCAAGTACATTTTTCCTTCTTTATATCATACCATAATTCCATGAAAATATCATCTTCTTTTTAGTACTTCTACACTAATTACACATGGCTTTCCCATGATACCTATGACGGAGTTTATAGTCCATTGTTCACAGATAACAACACCTCTTATTTTACTTTTACATCATAACCTTTATCTTTTAAAACACTTAAAATGGCTTCGATATGCTCATGACCATTGGTCTCAACGGTAATTTCAAGCTCAACCTCCATAAAACGATCCACTTCTTTTAATTGATTATGGTCAAGCTTAATCACATTGGCATGAATGCCCGCTAATATCTCAGATATTTTTAATAGCTCTCCTGGCTTATCCGTCAAATCTACTGAGAAACACAGAATGCGACCTCGATAGCAGAGACCTTTATTTATCATGGCAGACATGGTTAGTACATCAATATTACCACCACTGACCACACTGACTACATGCTTATCTTTTATCTTTAATTTTTTTAGGGCAGCAAGGGATAATACCCCTGCATTTTCACCGACTAATTTATGTTTTTCCAATAATAATAAACAGGCTTCCATAATCTCAAAATCCGATACCGTGATGATGTCGTCTACATATTCTTGAATCATGGCAAAGGTCATATCGCCAGGTTTTTTAACAGCTACACCATCTGCTATGGTATGGACATCATCCAGACATATAATGGTATTTTTATCCAGGGATTTTTTCATGGCCATAGCACCTTCTGGCTCTACACCAATGATTTTGACTTCTGGTTTTCTCTCTTTAATGGCTTTCGCTATACCACTAATGAGTCCACCACCACCAATAGGTACAAGGACATAATCCACAGCATCTAACTCATCCATAATCTCCAGACCAATGGTGCCTTGTCCTTCTATCACATCAGCATCATTAAATGGATGGACAAAAATATAGCCATTTTCTTTTTTAAGTGCCATGGCTTTTTGATAAGCTTCATCATAACAATCACCATGAAGAATCACCTTGGCACCATACTTTTTAGTGGCTTCTATTTTGATAAGGGGTGTGGACTTTGGCATAACAATGGTAGCGTGAACACCTAACTTATGAGCAGCTAAGGCTACTCCCTGGGCGTGATTCCCTGCCGATGATGCAATAAGCCCTTTGTTTCTTTCCTCAAGGGATAACTTACTGATTTTATTGTAAGCACCTCTTATTTTAAAAGCGCCAGTTGCTTGTAGATTCTCTGGTTTTATGTAAACATTATTACCGCATTCCTTACTAAAAATCTTACTGCCTATTAAGGTTGTTTCATAAATAATACCTTTTAATCTTTCTTTTGCAGCATCAAAATCCATGGTGTGTTGTGCTGTGCTATTAAAGTCCGTCATGTTGTTATCCTCCTAGTCATCATGTGCTCAACAAGAGAATCCTATGCATGGCATAAGATTCTAATATGTAAGCATGGTCATTTTAGACCTGATATTAGGACTGTCTCATCAAAGCAAATCATATCCATATTAATATGAAGATAAAAGAGATTATTGCTTTCATAAGATGGCCCCAACTGTATTCAATCTTAATATCTCTATCTCAACCTTATGTTCCATTGGTATTGTATGCTTCTTATTGCTTCATACATTATAGCATATTTTTTTAGGATTATCCTAATTATTTAGTTTTAGTCCTTTATCCTTAAGCAATTATACCTAAGATAGGATATTAATAGAACAATACCATGACATAGCGTCTTGCCAAGTTGTTTTCGTTAAGAAGTACCTTAACTCATATAAAAATACTTGTAGTTTATATCCTTATTTCAACGATATTCATATAAGATACAGAAAAGCACCCCTTATATATTGCTTATTCACCAATATATAAGGGGTGCATCTATAACTATCACTATTCCTTTTATCGTGACTGTTTATCATAGCATAATGAAGTACAATCACCATCATCAAGCTTAATCATTTCCTAAGATTACTTAGGATGAAGCACGATGTTCTTCCTATCAACTACCTTGCTAACCAACCACCATCAACAGCCATTGTATAACCTTGTACGTATCGTGAAGCATCTGATGCTAAAAATACCACTGCACCTTGTAAGTCTTCAATGTTACCCCAACGACCTGATGGAATTCGTTCTAGAATCGCCTTATTTCTTGCCTGATCTGCCCGAAGGGCAGCTGTATTATTTGTAGCCATGTAACCGGGTGCAATGGCGTTAACGTTAATATCATGTTTTGCCCATTCATTTGCCATCGCACGTGTAATACCCATAACACCTGATTTACTTGCGGTGTAGGAAGGTACACGAATACCACCTTGGAACGACAACATGGAAGCAACACTAATGATGTTACCTGGTGTACCTTGTTTAATAAATTGCTTAGCCGCTGCCTGTGCAAAGAAGAAGACCGTTTTTAAGTTCAGATTTAACACATCATCCCAATCTGTTTCCTTGAAATTAATGGCATCTTCTCGACGAATAATACCTGCGTTGTTAACCAATATGTTTAATTGACCAAATTTACTAACTGTCTCCGCTATAATGCCTTCTATTGGGTCTGTTGTCATTAAGTTGGCAACGATACCGTGGAAAACAGCCCCTCTTTCTTCTGCTAACTTGGCTGTATCTGTCATTTCCACATAATCAACACCTACAACTGTGGCTCCTGCTTCCAATAAACCTAATGTCATACCTTGACCAAGTCCTGTACTTGCACCTGTTACAATGGCAACTTTACCATCTAAATTAAATTGATCTAATATCATGTTTTTCCTCCACCACTTATATTTTTTCTAACACTTAACGAGCACTTTCATGCCTTGCTGATCCGTATCCATGCCATCAAGTATGTCTTGTAGTTCTTCCAAAGGTGCTACTTTTGTAATGAGCTTATCAAAAGAATAGTCATTCTTAGCCACTAAATCAATGGCCAAGTCATAATCAATATCTTCATATACTCTTGCCCCAATTAATTCCACTTCTCTTAACCACATTTGTTTTAAGTTAACTTCTGCAGGTTGGCCGTAGATGCCCACAAGCACCACTTTACCTCTTGTTTTAACGACTTCTGTCATGACCATAGCACCTGGTTTTGAACCGGATACTTCAAAGCATACGTCGGCACCAACACCATCCGTCCATGTATTGACATAAGTTACCAAGTCTTTCTCAGTTGGGTTCACCGTATCAATACCTAAATCCTTAGCAAATCCTAATCGGAATGGGTTAATCTCGGAAATAACCACATCCGCACCAAAGCTTTTAGCAACTAATGCTACCAAAATCCCAATAGGACCACCACCGATGACAACAGCTTTATCACCTGCTTTTAATCCAGAACGGTTCACATCGTGAACAGCTACAGCTACAGGCTCTACTAATGCTGCATTTTTTAAATCCATATCTTGTGGGATTTTATGAATGGTTGAGGCAGGTACAGTCCAGTAAGACTGCATGGAACCATCTGTATCAACACCCATGAAGTTTAAGTTGTAACAAATATGGCTCATACCATGTTGACATGCATAGCACGCACCACATGGATCAAGAGGTCTAACAACAACTTTATCACCAATACTTAAACCGGATACATCACTTCCTACAGCCTCAATGACCCCAGAACACTCATGTCCCATAATATGTGGTTTTCCAACTCTTTCATCCATGACACCATGGAAAATATGTAAGTCCGTACCGCATATACCTGAATAAGCAATTTCTACGGTTACTTCATTGGCTTTTGGTGCCTTTTTACAACCTTCTACAACCGAAATCTTTTTGTTTCCTTCATATCGTGTTGCTGTCATATATCTTTTCCTTTCTTTATCCTATCTTTGTCATCCTTAAATATCATCCATCACATGACTTATTCATTCATTACTTAAAAAAGTTATTCTATACGATGTATCGTTAATCATTAACATATCCTTATCATATAATATTAATTGTATATTGTCAACAATATACAATTAATTGTTTTTCTTTTATGCTTAACTTTTTTTCTATGCTTCATGGTAAAATTAGGCATGACAAATTATCTCCATACATATGCTGCTGTTTCTATTGAATATGGTTCAACAGAAAAACATCCTATGGAAAGTTTTTTTCGTTAATAAAACATCCTTACCCCAATAAAAATACTTCTGTTTTATATGCTTAATTCAGAGACCTTACTTAATTTTGGATAAAAAAAATCATCTCATGGTAGCCATAAGATGAATAGAATCAATGCCATATAATCTGTTTTTCATATGCGTTCATCAGTTGAGTTAATGCTGTTACCAATTGGGGACGGTTTGCTTTTCTTGATTTCAGATAATGCCAAATAACCGTACCTATTTCCAGCCTTTTTTCATCATCCCCTTTTATGACGGAAGGATTAACGGCATGATTGACCGATTCATAGGTGTTGATAAAGTATCGATTTGTTTGTTGATTATTTTCTTTATTAAACCATCGTTCTTTATAGAGGGGATGTCCATCAAAATCAACAATCATGTGATCTTGCACCTCTTTTGACGTAATCATCCTCAGAAAATCTGCTGCCATGTCTTTGTGTTTGGATTCTATGGTAATACCTAAGCCACTGCTATAGAAAATGCCATTGGTTACCTGTTCATGATGAGCCGGTATATCACAAAAATCAATCAAGTTTTTTCGGTAGCCATCCTTACTATAATTAGCATTCCCTATAATCATAGGTGTATAAACAATATCGTCTACAGAGCTCATACGACTATACAGTTCAAGCATGGACATATGAAAACCGCTTGGGTCAATATAGTGAATCAGTTCTTCAAAAAAAGCTAATGCCTCACTGACTTCTGTTTCGCCAATTATAAATGCCTCGGCATGTCCTCTATGAAAACCACCTATATAACAGCGAAATGCATCATATAGATTCCAAGGTTTTAAGGACATCATTACCCGCATTTTATTGGGCAGTGCTTTACAAAAATGGAGTACTTCCATCCATGTTTTGGGTACATCCATTCCCAGATTCTCCATTAAATCTGCCCGATAGGCACCAACGAGAGATGTTACGGTAAAAGGCAGTCCATACTGATGCCCGCCTTGTGCGTATGCTTTAAAACTATTGCCCACGGCATGTTTCTTTAAGTTATTAATGGTACTTTCATGAATAATATCTTCAAGAGGCATCAATATACCTGTTGATATAATGGATGCCATGTGCAGGTTTTTAAACAACACAATATCATAATGATTCACATTAGCGCTAAATAACTCGCTATGATAGGCATCCAATGAGCGATAGCACCATTCAATTCGACTATCTGGATTGTTAACTTCGAATAAATTGGATAATGCTGCTATGGTATCTGTATGCCAATGATTATTCCAAGTTAAACCTTTTAATATGGTCATTGCTCCTCCTTATCCCATGCTGTTAAAACAACATATCAAGTCCTTTAATAGTATTATACAGAACAATGGCCACAATCACCATTAAAATTATTTTGATGGTTTCAATTTTTTTTGTTTTCTTATGCATTGTATTTAAAAAACTTTCTAAATGGCGTATAATAGAACAAATATATGGACAAACATATAGGAGCAAATAGCGTACTCCATAAAGGTTGGTTAACATGATGAAAAAAAAGCTGAAGACATGTAAAAGAAACCTATCCATTCAAAAGAGAATAACCATCTCCTGCCTCATGGCTGGCATTATCCCTTTGCTTATTATTGGTAGTGTATGGATAGTTAACACCTTACGCGCATCAAAGGAAAGTTATTTAACATTAAGTGAATCTGCCTTGCATCATATAGACATAAGATTGCAATCCCTTGTTGAAATGGCTGAATCAACTGCTTTGGAAATAGCCAATGACCCCATCATTCATCATGCATTAACCCATGAAGCTGTTGATGACGCTATAAGCAACGTCTATGACATAGATACTTATCTTCATCACAAGCAGACTTACAATGATCATCTATCGGGTATCTATATCCTAAGTCAGAACCTAACTGCTTATGGAAGTCACCATGAAGAAAGGACTCATGATGATGTTACACAGGCCTGGTGGTATCAACGTATTAAAAAGACCACTGAGCCTACTTGGTTCTCCACACCTACCCATGCCTTAGCTATAGAAACTAATGATAACATAGCTATATCCCTCGGTGTTCCTATTGTTCATAAAGAAAACAGTGAACTTCTAGGTATCGTATACATGGACATGGACATGAAGGTCATGGATGACATCTTACAATACCCAATGGATAACATGGAACAGATTATTGTTCTAGATGATCACCATACTATGATGATGGGTTCTAATGGTATCCATGATAGGGATGCACGAACCATCAAGAATGCTTTGGATCTGGCAAAGGATTATGAGCCTATAACCCTTACAATAAATGATCAAAAAAAACAACTCCTAAGAAAACCCCTGCCCATCCACCATTGGAGCATCATTGGCATTGTATCTCCTAACCCTATGGATACAAACAACACGTTGGCTATTATCTTTCTGATATGCCTTGTTGTTCTTATCATCGTACTGACTTACTATGTTTCAAAACGAATAGCAGGAACCATAACAACGCCCATCCACCATATGCTCCACCAAATGAAAGCAGTGGAATCAGGTCATCTGGATGTACATGCAAAGGTCTATTATAACGATGAAATGGGAGCGTTAACCAAAGGGTTCAACACCATGACCAAACATCTCACCAAGTCCATGAAAACCGTTGTTCAGGAACAGCAGCAACTTAGAAAATATGAATTTAAAGCCCTTCAATCCCAGATTAATCCCCACTTTTTGTACAACACACTGGATTCGGTGGTCTGGCTTGCCAGAATGCAGCAATACAAAGATATTATTGATGTGGTAACCTCCATGACAAGGTTATTTCGAATCAGTTTAAGCCGGGGCAAACATATCATTACCATTGAAGAAGAAATTGACCATGTGACCAGTTACTTAATGATTCAAAAATATCGCTATCGGACACATTTTGATTATGATATTCGTGTATCGGAAGATATCTACCAATACAAAACCTTAAAGCTGTTGTTACAGCCTCTTGTAGAAAATGCCATTTACCATGGTATCAAATTAAAAAGAGATGGAGGACATATAGCCATAGAAGGTTACGCATCACAGGATAAGATCATCTTCAAAGTGTCTGATACAGGACTTGGCATGACTAAAGAAACCCTTCATGCTATTCATCAATCTTTTGAAACCAATACAGACAGTGGTGTCACCATGTACGGTATTAAAAACGTTCATGACCGAATCAAACTATACTTCGGCAACAACTATAGTCTGACATACGAAAGTGAACTGGGAAAAGGAACCACTGCCATTGTGACCCTGCCAAAATATATGGGAGATGAAAAAGATGCTAAAAACAGTTATCATTGATGATGAGGACTTAATACGAGAAGGCTTAGAATCCATGATTCCATGGAAAGACATGGGTTTTGAACTGGTTGGGTCTGCAAAAGATGGTGAAGAAGCCATTGGCCTATTGCAACGGACACATCCTGATGTGATTATAACGGATATTCGTATGCCTTTTATGACGGGTCTTGAATTAATTGAATATGTGAAGCCTATGCTTCCTCATGCTTTTATTATCATCATCAGTGGCCATGATGAATTTCATTATGCGCAAAAAGCCTTGCAGTTAGGTGTCTATGATTTTATTCTTAAGCCCTTTGATTTGGAATATTTTCAAAAGATTCTTTCAAAAATAAAGTATGACTACACCTTAAACAAAGTAAACACCAAGTCCATACCTGCAGAAGACCTTTTTCATTTACAGACACGGGTCATTGAATCCATTATGCTGCATAAACTGGCTATGGTTGATGCAGCCAGTAAATTATCCTCTTATGCCTTAACGGATATTCTAGATCACCATTATGCTGTCATCTACCTTCAAATTGACAATTATCATCTTACCATTGCCGATTATACCTTTGACCAAATCAACGAACTGCATCGTCATTTTTATGGTTTAATCAAGGACGTCACACCACCATCCAAAAAACAATTTATCTTTGAGGGCAATGGAGGCGATGCCATACTGGTTATTAACGGTATAACCTCTAACGAAGTCGTCATGCGAAAGGACAAGATTATCCATCAATTAAGGCAGAAATTGGATACACAATTTAAGCACACCATTACTATTGCCTATAGTCGCATATTAAAGCATCTTGAAAGTCTGCCAACTGCCTATCAGCAAGCTTCCCAAGCTGCTAATCAACGTTTTGTTAAAGGCTATAATCGTACCATTTCCTATGAGGAGACGCCACGTATATCCCAAAACAGCAGCCAAGAAATGCGTTATGCCACCATTGGATTCCAACAGGATGAATTTGTTCACTACATGAAAAATGAAGAGGCGCAAGCCATAACTACCTATATGGACAACATTATAGACAACATTGTGGATAGCGGTTATAACTTATCCATCTATATCACCATGTTTGCTACAACCATATTTACTGAGATTATCAGTCTCCTTAACACCTATAATTTATCCATCAGCGATATATATGATGACCCGTTATTACTCTATAAAAAGCTTGCTCTATCACAAAATATTTTTGACATCCAGCCTACCATATATGACCTGCTTATGCAATCCGCTGACTATCTCCAAAATCAAAACGCAACGTCTTATGACACCCGCATTAAAGAAGCCATTGTCTATATTGAGAAGCACTATAATGCTTATGATATAACCTTGCACCAAGTAGCTGAAAAAGTAAACATGGGAGTATGCTATTTCAGTACCATGTTCAAAAAAGAAACAGGTAAATCCTTTATTAATTACTTAACAGATATACGGATCCACCATGCTAAGAAGCTCTTTGAAACAACGGATTATATGACTTATGAAATCTCCTACATGGTAGGGTATAATACGCCTACCTACTTTAGTACCTTGTTTAAAAAGAAAACAGGCATTTCACCTTCCAACTACCGGAACAGCCTGAATAAAAAGAACAACAAAACTACCTAATGGACATGGGAATGACCAAAAGGTAGTTTTTATTATGAATCACATCACTTAGATTATTTTCTGATGACTACTGTATCTTTTTCGAGAAAATCCTTTACTTCTTTGACCCAGACTTCTTCCACAAAACCTTTTTTATTGACTTGATCCCAATGGTTTGGATGGGCTTTATACGCTTCTAATTGTTCTTCGTTATCAAATCTCATTTCCAATTCATAGTCGTAGGGATTGCTGTCATTTATAATTTCTAGAATTCTAAAATCCTTCACCCCAGGAATACAGGCCAGCATATCCCAAGCTTTAACCATAAAGGCTGCTTCTTCGTCTGATCCCTTGTCATGTTTTAATATAAATGCAGCACTATGGATAATCGGTTTATTTACTTTCACTCATTTCACCACCATTCTTTATTATTTTACATCTAATGTTATAGGGCTAAATCAGATTTACTGCTGAATTTCATGGCTAAACCATTACCAACAAAGATTAGAATACCTTGTATGATGAGCTGGTCATAAAATGGAATGCCCAGCATGTTTAATCCATTTGTCATGATAGCCAATAACCCAACGCCCAGAATTGTCCGTGATATGGAACCTTCTCCACCATTCATATTGGTTCCTCCAAGAACAACACCGCCGATAATCATTAATAAAATGGTATCGCCAACTCCTGGAAGAGCATTACCAAGATTAGCTATGCTAATCATACCAGCTATGCCGGCAAATACCCCCGATAGAACATATACACTCATTTCAATTTTCTTCGTGTTTAGTCCAGCATACTTTGCTGATATCCTGTTACTGCCAAATAAGATAACCTTTCTTCCCCATGTGGTCTGTGTTACCATAATAGAACTAACCACAAGTAATATAAGGCTTACCATGGTCACATAAGGAATACCCAGTAATTCACCAAACCCAAAATCAATCATCCCTCTTGGCGTTCCTTTAATAGCAATTCCCCGAGATAATACAAAAGCCATACCCCGAGCTACTAATTGTGTTCCCATTGTTGTTATGAATGGTGTTAAGCCACAATAGCCTACCAGCATGCCATTAATCAACCCAAAGGTTAATCCAACCCCAATGGCTGTCAGCAATCCTAGAATGATTTGACCAGTAGCTGCCATGACAATACCTGACAGGATAGCGCTGGCACTGATAACCGTTGAAATGGATAAATCAATGCCGCCTGTGAGTAATACCATGGTTTGACCAATGGCTGCAATCATAATGACGGCATTGGTTGCCATGATGGTTTTCATATTGCTACCTGTCAAAAAATAAGGAGCTAATAGTGAAAACGTAACAAGCAAGCTTAATATAATAGGGATGGTGGGATAACGTCTGAATGCAGATACTATATAACGAATGATTTTAGATTGCGGTTTGTTGGTCATGCTATACCTATCCATGTTCATTACACCTAATTTCCTTTACTATTTTGCACCCCAGATGGTATCTTTATTGGCTTCAATGTTTTCTGTTGTATAGAAGATACCTGGAATGACAACTTTTTCCTCTATTTCTTCACCTTTTATTAAGGCGATTGCATGTTGAGCCGCTGTTTCACCCGTTGTTTTTAGGTCCATCACAACAATACCGTCTGCAATACCATTCGCTGTTGCCTCATAACCATCGTTACTGCCATTAATCCCACATACAATAACATGACCTTCTTCACCAACCTTGTTCATTTTTCCTAAATCGGTGAGTACCGTCTCAATACTGGGTATTTGTGTATCTGTTGCGGCAAAGATAGCTTTAATATCAGGATTGGCTTGGAATGCATTTTGCGTTGCTGACAATGCTTTGGCTGAATCCCAATCCGTCGGCATGGCCACGATTTCAACATGAGCTAATGCCGCCATGGCTTCGTTAAAACCTTTGCTTCGATCAATACCATTCTGGTCATTTAAGGCACCCAATAATTCCAGAACAACCACTTTACCATTTTCATCTTTCAGTTGTTCTGCCATGTATGTACCTGCTTCAACACCATCAGCAATGGAGTCTGGACCAACAAAACTATCAATGGCTTCGCTTTCTGGTAAATCCCGATCATAAGCTACAACGGGTATCTTTGCTTTTTTAGCTGCAAGGAGAGCAGTCTCTATGGTATTTTGATCTACAGCACATACTAAAATAGCGTCTACTTTCTGGTTAATCAGTGATTGAATCTGTGCATTTTGTGTTTGTGGGTCACCATCGGCTACGACTTCAATGTACGAATAACCATTTTTATCAAGTTCAGCTTTTGCAGCGTCAATAACACCGACCCTGCTTTCAAATAGCTGGTCAACGGAAATACCAATGGTTTTCTTGGTTTCTTTCTTACTACACCCACCCATAACTGCTACGAACAACATGACAACAAGTATTGTCGCTACTACTTTCTTCAAACATATCTCCTCCTTTTATATAGACATATCTCTATGTCTTAATTGATACCATTAAACCTCTAAACCAACACCCTGAATCCTTAGTGCCTTTTGCAGATGTAACTGTTTCTTTTGTCGTTCTATGGAGACTTTATCAACGATAACCGCCGTTAACAGTACCGTTCCTTTAACAATGTCATAGATATAAGGGGAAGCTTGGATGAGATTTAGGCCGTTATCAATGAGTACTAAAAAAATCGCGCCTACAGCACTACCAATAATCGTACCTGAACCCCCTGACAGCTTGGTACCTCCCAGAACAACTGCTGCAATGACTGTGAACTCAATGCCAATACCCATACCAGACTGTAACCCTCCAACACGAGCTAGCAGAATAAGAGCGGAGATACTGGTTGTAATACCCCCTAGAAAATAAGCCCCCATGGTTATCTTTTTAACGGGCAGATTGGATTCCCTGGCAGCCTCTACCGAATTCCCAAGAGCCATCACATAGATGCCAAATCTTGTTTTTCCAAGTAGATATAACCCTATGAAAAAGATAAGGGCAAATAGTAAGATGGGTACAGGAATCCCGTATATTTTTCCATTGCCTAGAAAGCCAAATGCTCTCGGTACAGGGATGTTTTGGGCTGATGTAAGGTGAATGGCCATTCCCCTGTACATGGTGTAGGTGGCCAAGGTTGTTATCAATGGACTCATACTGAATGTTACCACTAAAAAGCCATTCAACGTACCTAACAGGGAAGCACACAAAATTGCCGCCCCAAAAGCCAAGGGAATAGGGGTACTGATTTCAACGAGCTTAGCAAATAATGCTGCTGTAAAATATAAGATTGCCCCTACAGATATATCAATACCACTTGTGAGTATAATAAACGTCATGCCCATTGCCATAATACCTGTAACACTGGCTTGAATTAAGACCCCTTGAATATTGGACACACTAAGGAAAACAGGGGATAAAACAGCCAGCAGAAGTGCTAATAAAATGGTTGCTGCTGTAATAGCAACCCACTTACCTCTAAACAACAGATTCTTCATGATCGCCATATGCATTCTCCTTCGTTTTCTTTTCGTAGGCAGAACTTGCTGCTAGAGATATTATGTTGACTGCATCATAATCTTTTCGATGAAAACTGCCCACTAAATGTCCTGTTCGCATGACCAAAAGCCGATGGGTTAAGTCAAGGAGTTCCGGCAAATCAGACGATACAAGCAAAACAGCTGCACCCCTCTTAGCCAAATCCACAATCATGTTATGGATATCAAATTTTGCCCCAATATCAACACCTTTTGTGGGCTCATCAAAAATAATGACCTCTGGTTCTGTAGCCAGCCACCTACCGAGAAGTACTTTCTGTTGATTACCGCCGCTTAAATTACTTATTCTGGATTCCATGTGAGGCAGTGCTACCTTCATGCTGTCAATGACTGTTTGGGACATCTCTGTTTCTTTATTAAAACCCAATCCTTTTATCTTTCGCCTAACAAAACCACCTATATTGGCCGCTGTGATATTTTCCCGAACTGAGCGATTGGAAAAGATACCTCTGGTCTTCCTATCTTCTGTCACGTAACACACATGGTGATGCATCATATTGGCAATGGTCACAGGTGAGATCTGCTCACCTTTTATGTACACACATCCCTTGGCTTTTCTAATACCAAAGATGGCTTCTGCCACTTCTGTTCTGCCAGCTCCCATTAAGCCTGCTATGCCAAGGATTTCTCCTTTTCTAACAGTAAAATTAATATCATGAAAATCATAAGATGATAAGTGTTCAACCCTTAAAGCCTCTTCATCTTCTGGTTCATGCAGTTCAATTTTTGATTCTGCAAGGGTCCGACCAACCATTAAGGCTTCTAATTGGTTTCTAGGCATCTTATCGATATCTCCTTGCCCCACTTGTTTCCCATCTCTTAAAACAATGTACCGATCACTAACTTTGTAAATCTCATCCATAAAGTGGGATATAAAAATCATGGATACACCTTTTGCTTTTAAATTATCCATAATATGAAATAGTTTAGCTCTCTCTGGCGCAGTCAAGGACGTGGTTGGCTCATCTAATATTAAGAGTTTATCTGCTCTTAATAAGGCTTTTGCAATTTCCACCACCTGTTGCTTCCCTGCTCCCAATGATTCTACTGTGGCTTTTGTATCAATATCAATGCCTAAATAAGCCAGTTGTTCTTGGGCTATGTCATCAGCTTCTTTCCAGTTCACACGGGCAGCCGACCCAGGCAGCTGTGTCATGCATATATTGGCTGCAACCGTTAAGCTCTGAAACAAGCTTAGCTCCTGATGAACAGCTGATATACCATGGTCATAACCTACAATATGCTCCACCTTTTCACCTTGAATGAACACCTCACCAGCATCTGGTTTGAGCAATCCGCATAACATATTCTTTGTTGTTGATTTCCCCGCCCCATTTTCACCAACCAAAGCAATAATCTCTCCAGGATAGATATCAAAAGAAACCCCATCAACGACTGTTTTTCCTGAAAATGATTTTTTTAGGTTCCTCACCGATAGAATCGGAGGATCTACACCATTTGACATTTCTCACACTCCTTTCGTTAATTGTCAACAATTAACAATGTTTCCAATAAGTACATTATAGACCCCAATGTATTCATTGTCAATATGCACAAAAAAGAATGAAGATATCTCAAAAGAAAGTTAATAATTCACAATACTTTCATAAGATAACCCTATCAATAGGTAGGATAGGGTCGCCTCCATTTTAGCATGAAAGCGACAAAAGCAACGAGAGTTGATTAACACCCTATATGGTATACACTCAACTTCCGTTGCTGGTTTTTATATTTCTATTCTTTATCCAACGATTATAATATGGGCGTAGACGGACAATGGGCGCTACATGGGATGATACGAATTAGCGGTTCTTAACATCTACTTGTATATACCACAGACCGGTCAATCATGGACTGAATCACATGCTCATCAACCCCATACCTCTTAAGTATTGCAACACTATGCTCACCAACCATGGGTGGCGGCTGTGTAATATCAGCTGGTGTTTCACTCATGGTCACAGCAGGACCTACCACCTTAATTTCACCTGCTTCTTCATGGTGATAGGTGGTCATCATCTCCATATGTTTCACTTGTGGATCATGTTCAACATCCCGAATATCCTTAACCTCAGAAACCCACAAATCTTCATCAAGCATCACTTTCAGCCAATGGGCTTTTGATTTTTTTGATGTTATGGCTTCAATTGCATGAAAGATGGTATCTCTGTTGTTGTATAATGCCTCTTGGGTTTGATACTTAAGGAGTTCATCGTTGCCTAATACTTTCACAAGCTTTGTAAAATCATTCATGGCAATGGTGATGTAGCCATCTCTACATGCATAAACACCATAAGGCGCTTCTAAAAAAGGTAACCCAATACCTGAATTCGGCTTATTCACTTGGATATCTGTATTCATGATGGTCAGCATCTCTTGGTTCATAAATGCTAACATGGAAGCAAATAGATTCACCTGCACTTTCTGGCCTAATCCTGTTTTTTCACGATAATACAAGGCCGTTAAAATACCATAGACCATATGATAGGCTGCTAGATGATCCGCAATACCTGTTCCTAATGGTGTTGGCGGCGAACCTTTTCGGCCAATTAAACTCATAATACCTGATAAGCCTTGAGCCAATAAATCTTGACCTGGCCGCTCCGCATAAGGTCCTGTTTCACCAAAACCCGAATTACTGGCATAGATAATACCCTTGTTCAACTGCCGACAAACATCATACCCGTAACCCAGTTTTTCCATGACACCTGGTCTGAAATTATGAATTATGACATCTGATTGTTTTACCATGTCATAGATGACCTCTTTTACTTGAGGATCTTTCAAATCCATGGATAGGGATTGTTTATTTCGATTCCATGCAAGAAACGTTGGCGAAACCTGACCATGGATGTATTGGTTGCCAAAAGTCATACCTCGATAGAGATCACCGGTTTCTATACGTTCAATTTTTATCACTTCTGCTCCCATATCCCCTAACATCATGGCCCCATAGGGACCAGCTAAGAGTTGACTAAAATCAAGGATTTTTATGCCTTTTAAGGCACCGTTAACATGTGTCTCATTCATCTGCTATCCCTCTACTTAAAATTTGGTTGTCGTTTTTCTTGAAAAGCTTGTAAACCTTCTCTACTGTCCTCTGTTGTGAAACTGAAAGCAAATAAATCATTTTCATACTGTAAGCCCATGTCTAAGGGTGTATTTTGCGAATTGATTAAATCCTGCTTTGCAAGCTGAAGTGCCATGGGGGATAATGCAGTCATGGCTTTTGCCATATCCTCTACAAAGGCATCAATGTTTACCAAACTGACCACATCGTTAATAAAACCTAATCGCTGACCCTCAACAGCATCAACCATTGCACCTGTCAACACAAGTTTTGCCGCTTTATTATAGCCTATATTGCGGGCTAAAATCTGAATGAGGCCACTGCCTGAAATCCAGCCGTGCTTCACTTCTGACGCTGCAAATTTTGCTTCCTCCACCGCAACACGAATGTCTGATGCCAATACAAGCTCGAATCCTCCACCAAGGGCATAGCCCTTTATCTTTGCAATAACAGGTTTCCTGATGGAACGAATAGCTTTACAATAATCTTGACGGTTCCTCAGTTCCCAAGGATTCCCGTATTGGTGAAGCAACTTGATATCACTGCCTGTTGAAAAACTCTTTTCACCATCACCGGATAAGACCACAACCCTGACGTTGGCATCCTTGTTAACCTTGTCTGCTACCTCTTGCAGCTTCTCAGCCATAGCTTTTGTGATGGCATTCATTTTATGAACACGGCTTATGGTGATATACCCTACATGCTCCATTACCTGATATACAATATCGCCTTCCATATGATACACCTTCCTCTACTCTCATATTTTATATTACGTCGTCTATATTATAGATAGAAAACAATGCAATAGACATGATCATCCAATTAATGGGTATACACGTCTAAAAATAACCCATTCAATGTATGGATAAACGCCTCATCATCTTTTCTTTCATCCATAAAGAACCCTCGAATCATGTTTCCTGCTTTTTCCTGAAAGCCTATGTACCCGTCAAATCGAGGACGCATGGAACCAAGATCCATGGTGGTTAGCGTATCATGATAAAAATTCATGGCTTGTTCATTCACATGTTCATCTAACCACGCGCTTCTGTAACCAGGCTGTCCAAAATGATCCACATAACCATGGCATTGGAATTCCCCACTTAGCGTGAACCCAAGGAATTGTGCAGCTATTTCAGGATGTTTGCATTGGGATGAAATGGCAAGGCCTACACCGCCAATCATGCTCCCATTAGGTCTACCTGTATCCGAAGGCATGGCATTAAACTTAATACGCCTCTTGGCAAAGCCTTCTAGGGAATAGGTACTGTATCCATAGACCAAGGGACAATAAACCAATTTGTCGTCATGTGCCATTTTATCCAGTAATTGAATGGGATCCATATCATAAGAATCTTGGTCCACAACACCCATCAATTTTCTTAGAAGTTGAAGTACACGGACACCGACATCAATGCTGAGGGGTTGACCATTACTCCAGAATGGCTCTGGTGATAATTGAGCGCATAGCGAAAAAAAGCTTGAATAGGCATGAATGGGTACAAATGGTATCCCCATTACGTATCCATCAGGCAGGTATTCCCCTAACCTCAATACATCTTGCCATGTAACAGGTGGCAGGATATCCCATGTATCCAGTAAGTCTTGGCGATAGGCGCTAAACTGAGCCGCAGCATCTGCTGCCAAAGCCCATTGGTGGCCTTTCCAATAATAGCTCTTATGACTCAGCCCTACACTGTTTTTTTCTTGGTCGGCGATGAATGATGTTGGAAGCAGTTCATCTAATGGCAGCAATAGCTTCTGTGCATAAGCCGTACCAATATGTGGATGGTCAATCATCATAAAGTCATAGGCTGCTGCCAGCTTGTTAAGCGGGTACAATTCAAAATCTGCTAAAGACCGGGCATCCCATGTTATGTCAACCTTTGAATGCAGCTTTTGAAATGCGCTAGCTGCTTTTATAAGCGGCTTCAAGCCTCGGTCATGAGACCAAGTCATGCCTTTTAATTTCATGGTCAATCCTCCCTATATTAAGCTAAACTCTTGGTTAATGGCATCGGTATCAGCACCTAAACGTGGCGCAGCTTTTTCTGCAAATAATTTTTTGCCATTCATGCGAATAGGACATCGTGTGGTTCTAAGACATGTGCCATTATCTCGTTTTACTTCTTGAATCATATCCACATGGGTCATGGCTTCATGATGCAATATTTCTTCCATGTTATAAACGGCAGAACACCAATAATCAGCAGGTTCCAACACACTAAGCCACTCCTTCGTGGTCCTTGTCATCAAATGGGACACTAAGATTTCTTTTATCTCATCCCGTTGCGTGTGCCATGACTTAGGGTCTGTGTAGGCTGTCAATGCTTCACATTCAAGGAGTTCACCCAGCTGTACAATGGAACCCATAGAAAGGGCAAGATAACGATCCTTTGTCTGATAGATACCATAAGGTGCCGCCACATAAGGGTGAGCATTATTAACCGATGATCTGACCGGTAGTTCACCACCATCATTAAGATAGGTGGTGACCACCTCAAACTGATAATCAAGAGCCGCCTCAATCATACTCATTTCAAGGAAAGCACCTTTTCCTGTTTGATAGCGGTGAATCACAGCAGCGAGTATGGCCTGGACCGTGTTAGCACTTGTAAACATATCAACAACAGCCAGCCCTACAGGAACTGGCATATCTTGCTGATTACCATTCAAGTAAGGAATGCCTGTAACAGACTGTAATAATAAGTCCTGACCAGGCTTATCAGTCCATGGTCCTTCACTGCCATAACCGGTAATAGCAGCATAGATCATCTTAGGGTTAAGCTGCTTCACCTGTTCATAACCCAGATGCAGTTTTTCCATGATGCCTGGTCGAAAGTTACAAATCATGATATCCGCCTTTTCAATAAGCTTTTTTACCTTATTCAAATCGGTTTCGTCTTTCAGATTAGCTATGTAACTTTCTTTATTTCGATTCATGGAGTGAAACACACTGCTGTCTCCATCAATAAGGATATTTTTAAGGGTTAGCCGCCTGCTGCCATCGCCTCCTTTAGGACTTTCAATTTTAATAACCCGTGCGCCAAGGTCTGCTAATCGCATGGCTGCCCATGGGCCAGATAAATATTGACTAAAATCAAGGACCAAGAGTCCATCTAACATTTTCATCATGCATTCACCTTTCTTTATAACCTTTTATACCTGATGCTAGCATACCCGTTGTTATATTGGAATGAACATTCTTTCATAAAACCTCAACTTTTTTTCTTTATCTGTAAACTATCTTCATATCCTTTCAATGAAGACAATTTTCATTGACTTATAAAGTAAAATATTGTACACTCAAAAATAATACGTTATAGATAGTAACGGTTAGATAACAGGATGTGATAACATGATTCACGTGTTGATTGTTTCTGAAAAAACCTTAACCCGAGTGGGTATCAGCTACTCTATTTTTTGGGAAAAGTTTGGCTATACCATTATTGATCAAGCGGCTTCTCTTTCCGAAGCTTTGGTTAAGATCGAAGCTTCTAAACCCAAATTAGTGTTTGTTGAACTACCTTTTAAAACCGAGGATAATACCTCTGTTATAGAACACTTAAAATCTTACCCTTGTCAGTTGGTTATTTTAAGTGCTGATATCCATGCTTTTAATCATGCTTTCCTCCATAACCTAGGGGTATTGGATGTGATGTCAACGGAAAACTTTCAAACCGATGATCTCATCGACCGCTTGAATCACTACAGTCAGACCCTATTTACCCTTCCTGAAGAAAACGCCAACCTTAAACTCGACATTCAAAAAGACATCCTTAACGCAGCTAAACAGCAGTTCTTAAGAAAACTGTTATGCGGCTGGAATAAAAAAAATGTTTTATCTCCTGCTACCTTACAGCACTATGGGATTCAATTTCCCTATAATCAATTCATTATACTGATGGTTAAATTAGAAGGGATGTCCCAAACGGAGGATATACAAACATTAGCTCATTTTTTTAAACACAAATTTATCAATAAAAATGTCTATCTCTGTGAAAATGGATTAGATGAGTTGGTCTGTATCTATAATGTGGACTTTTCACGTCATATGAACCCACATGATATCATTCATCATTTCAAAAGCCATGTGACCCACTTAATGGAGGTTAACTTTCAAGTACCTTTTTCTGTCTACGCAAGTAATGCCTACATTGGTGTTGCTAATATTGCAACGGCTTATAAAGAATGTTTCCAAAACTATCAACAAGCCATGAAGCCCATGAAGAACAACGATTCTACGGAAAATATTTATATTAAAACCATTAAAGCATACATTGAAAAGCATTATGCTGACGATATAAAAGCTGATGATTTAGCTGTTGAAGTGAATCTAACCCCTTCTTATTTCAGTACATTTTTCAAATCAGAAACGGGACAAACCTATAAGAATTACCTCATTGATTACCGTTTAACCAAAGCCAGAGAATTACTGACAACCACCACACTGCATGTTGTGGAAATAGCACAGCTTGTTGGTTATCCAAATGAAAATTATTTTTCTAAATTATTCAAGCAGAAAATGGGCATGTCCCCAACCCAATACAGAAAATCCCCTCCTACTAATGGGTAGTCTATCCAATAAAAAGAAAGATTTTATATAAAAACTTTATTTTTTTGAAGGTTATCTTATTTTTTCCTTACTGGAAATAACAAAAAGAAAGATATTCAACATTCCCTTCATGTTTATCTTCCCTATTACTTGTTATGATTGTTTTATCACAAGTTAAGGAGGATAATATGGCAAGAATACAGTTAGATTTATCAAAGGAAAAATGGCAATGTGAACATATACGACCTGGCCAAGGCATAAAAGAGGAATTCCATAAAATTCCTTGTGAACGTCAAGGTGCCGCTTTTAACTGGAACTATGTATCCATTCCCGGAGACCCTTATACGGACTTACAACGTGTAGGGGAAATTGATGACCCCTTCTATGGTCAGAACATGCACAAATTAAAGTGGGTACAGGAACAGGAATACTGGTATATGTGTAAGTTTAATATACCAAAAGAAATGGAAGGTCAATGGATCGATATTCTATTTGAAGGCGTGGACCATAGCTGTACTGTCTGGTTTAATGGTTATGAACTTGGCAGTCATGAGGGTATGTTTTCCCCCTTCTCCTTCCAAATTAACCGCTATGTAAACTTTGAACAATGGCATGGTGGTTCCAACATCTTATTAATCAAATTGGATCCCCCACCACGTAATTTTGAACGGGTATCCGGCATGAAATTTAACTATAATGGGGATTACCATACAGGTAACGTACCTTTTGGTATCTGGCGTCCTATTCATGTGATCGCCCATGATGCTGTCACCCTTCAAGACCTAAGGATTGAATCCCAAGTGAATGGCACGGACGCTATGGTAACCGTTGACGCCATTATCGACAATTTAGTCGCTGAATCATCCCTAAAAACCGTCCAACTCATCATAGAAGGCAAGAATTGTAACACACAACCCATCGTCCTATCATCCGAAAAGTTAATCTGTTCTGGTGAAAACAAAATTGCATTTCAAGTGCCTATAGAAGATGCTAACCTCTGGTGGCCATGGGACATGGGTGAACAGCATCTCCATACCCTCACCTTACAAGTATATGAGCAAGATTATCTGGTGGACGAAATAAAAGAAACCTTTGGTATAAGGCAGGTAGAGATGGCCATGAACCCTGGTTATTCAGAAGATGAGGCAGAAAATCCATGGACCTTTGTTATCAATGGTAAAAAGACTTATTTACGTGCTGCATGCTGGGGTGGTCAACCTTCCCTTCTCTATGGTAAAAACAGTGATGAAAAATACGAAAAATTGCTCCATATGGTCAAAGAAGCCAACATCAACCACTTAAGAATATTTGGCTGGCATCCACCAGAAACCCCTGTATTCTATACATTATGTGATGAGCTGGGTATCACCGTATGGACCAACTTTACTTTCTCTACTAATGTGATTCGAAAAGAATTACCTTTTGCTCATGAAATGGTTGATGCTTGTATGGACATTGTCAAGGAACGCCGTAATCACCCTTCAGCTATCTTTTGGATGGGCGGTGAAGAAGTATCCTTTACAGATGCCCATGCTGTAAGCGGTAATAAAAAATTAATGGCCATGCTGGGTGAAGCAATTAAAAAATACACCAATACACCTTACGGCTTAGCATCACCTCTTAGTAATGGAACAGGTATTAAAATGGGCTATAAATCAAAAGAATCACAGCATGCCAATGAACACTATTATGGGGCAGGGCATGTATTCATGGAAGAATTTTACCCATCCCTTGACTGCTGTATCGTTCCAGAATTAACAGCAGCCTCAGCCCCCAATGTTGAAAGTCTTAAGAAATTCATACCCGAAGATGAATTATGGCCAATAGGTATGAGCTGGGCTTACCACTGGGCAGATATTGATTATCTCAAAATATTAAATGTGGAAGTCTTTGATGATGAGAAAATGGATTCCCTGGAAACATTTGTTGAAGCAACCCAACAAGCACATGGTATTATTCTACAGTATGCCCTTGAACATTACCGCAGAAGAAAACCTTATAACAGCGGTGTGGCTTTGTGTCACTTTATAACACATTGGCCAGATATTAAATGGGGTATTGTGGATTACTATGGTCAAAAGAAAAGCTGCTTTGAGGATGTAAAGCGAACCTATAATCCTCTCTTAGTCAGTTTAGCCTTTGAGAAACGCAGATGGCAGAACGAAACATTCAAAGCCTCATTATGGGTTGTTAATGATTTATATCATGCTTATGATAACACGACGCTACATTATGCTATATATGATGAGCAACAGCAAAAGCTAAAAGAAGATGCCATAGCACTTTCAGTCATTGATGGCATGAGTTCTAAAAAGTTCGTGGATATCACATGTGAAACACCTCAAGGAAGTACCTTTGACGTTCATGTATGGTTAACCGATCAACAGGGACGCAAACTATCAGAAAACGCTTATACATTATTAATCGGCGATCAGGCAGAAGCCAAAGCCCGCTGTAAAGCCATGCGTGTTGAAGCGGATGAACGTGCGGCAAAATACCCTGGGTTCTACCGCTATTTCCCTGAAAAATGGGACAATGATTTTAACTATTAGTCTATCAAACATGGGTGTAACCCATGTTTGAGTTATGCTGAAAGAAAGGAGTTTTATGATGAAAGGTCAAATCATGGATTTTAATGACCACTGGAAATTCTTGCTTTCTGGTGAAAGTTCGTTAGAAAAAATGTCCGTTGATGATACCCATTGGCGCATGATGGATCTACCTCATGATTGGAGTGTTGAATTTCCATTTGATGAGGACTTAGGAGAGGGCTGTACCGGATATTTACCTGGTGGTATAGGCTGGTACAGAAAGCATTTCATGACACCTGAAGATAGTGATCCATGCTCGGTGTTATTGAATTTTGACGGTATTTATAACCATGCCACCATCTTTGTTAATGGCCAAGAAGTAACCCATAGACCTTATGGCTATGTACCTATTACCATTAATGTAACAGACTACCTAAGACCACAAGGTGAAGACAATGTGATTGCTGTTCGTGTGGACCATAGCCGTTATGCAGACAGTCGGTGGTATACAGGTTCGGGTATCTACCGAAAAGTCAAAATGATGGTTGTGGAACCCTTATACATACCATTTGGCGGCACCTATGTGACTACACCTGTGATTGATCATGACCAAGCAACTGTCCATGTAGACGTAACTGTTGCTAATGATGCTGCCCATGACAGTACCTTTAAGATGGTACACGAAATCATGGACCCTCATGGTAAAAAGATTGCTGAAGTCAACGGTACTTTTCATGTTCCCCATGAATCCCAGAAAAACATTGCTATGGATATAACAGTCACTTCACCTTTATTATGGGATGTTTTAAAGCCGAATGTCTACCAGATAACCACTTCCTTATACAAGGACGCTGATAAGATTCAAAGCTACACCACCTCATTTGGTATACGTTCCATCCGTTTTGATGTGAATGAAGGCTTCTTTATCAATGGTACCAATAGATTGATTAAAGGGGTATGTCTCCATCACGATGGTGGTATCGTCGGTGCTGCTGTACCAATGGGCGTATGGGAACGAAGACTTAAAAAACTCATGGAAGGCGGCTGCAATGCTATACGATGTGCCCATAACCCTCCTTCCGAAGAATTCCTTGACTTATGTGACAGACTTGGTTTGTTGGTTCAAAATGAGTTTTTTGATGAGTGGGATAACCCTAAGGACAAACGGCTTAATACATATGAGCGTCACGATGACTATATATCAAGAGGTTATGCGGAAGACTTCCAAAAGTGGGCTGAGAAAGATTTGCATGATATCATGATTCGTGATCGGAATCATCCATGTATTATACAATGGAGTATTGGAAATGAAATTGAATGGCCCTATGCCCCTGTTATTAAGGCAACTGGCTATTTTGATGCGGACGCCAGCGGCAATTACTTCTGGACACAACCGCCTTATGGTCCTGAGAAAATTAAAGAGCGGTATCAACAACTCTCCAAAGAAACGTATACCATTGAAAAAACAGCCCAGAAACTGTCGGACTGGACTAAGGCACTTGATACCACAAGACCTGTTATCGCTAACTGTATCTTACCAAGTGGCAGTCATGCGGCAGGTGCCACAGATGCTATGGATATGGTCGGTTACAGTTACCGTCGGATTATGTATGATTTTTTACATGAAGCTTACCCGGATAAAATCATGATGGGAACTGAAAACCTAGGCCAATGGCACGAATGGAAAGCCGTATTGGATAGACCTTTTATCTCAGGTATTTATATATGGACGGGCATTGACTATCTTGGAGAAAGCCATAACGCATGGCCAAAAAAATCCACCCATTCCGGTTTGCTGAACTTAGCCGGTTTTGAAAAACCTTCTTACCATATGATGAAAAGCTTATGGTTAGAGGAGCCCGTTATCGCCATCTATACCCAAAAAGCCAGTAATTCTATTTTTAAGCCTAATGCATCTGGGGTATTAGAAGATACCACCCAAGGAGGCTGGGAACAGCGTTTATGGTATTGGCATACGACCAATCCTTATTGGAACTACACCGAAGGTGAAGAAACTGTTGTGGAAGTGTACACCAATTGTCAAGAAGTGGAATTGTTCCTTAACGATACATCATTAGGTCGAAAAGCTTTGGAGGCATTCGATGACCATATTATGAAATGGGCTGTACCCTTTTCCAGTGGTCAATTAACTGCTGTAGGCTATAATGATAAAGGGCCATCAACAGATACATCCCTTATAACAACCGGTGACATAACAGGTATTGAACTGCTGATGGACAAAGATGTCATCCATGCGAACAAAGAAGATGTTGTCCATGTGACAGCACAATTAGTGGATGGCCAGCATCATCCCATACGATGTAGAGAAGCTGTCATTGACTTTCATGTGGAAGGTGATTGCCGCATCTTAGGGGTTGATAATGGTTATTATGCCAGCACTCAGAACTTCCAAAGTACACAAATCAATACCCATGAAGGGCGATGCTTAATGCTCCTTCAAGCACAGGATATAAAAGGTCTTGTTCGCATAACGGCATCATCACAGGGAATTACCAGCTCGGTAGCTGATCTTCATATACAATAACTAAATATCTATAGCAACGATATCCTTATGACGTTTTAGTCAATGAGTCTTAAAATGGAGCTGCCTCATTAAAGCAAAATAACGTCAATATCGTAGGAAACTATAAGAGGTTAAGCGAAAAGCGCAGGCCCTCTAAACATGGACGTTTAGGGGCCTGAAAAGCTTAACCTCTTATCGTTTGCAAAAACTTCTAGCCAGTATAATTGCTTTGATGAGACAGCTCCTTATGATGAGGACTAATTCTTAATGGCTTGTATGTTATCAAATATAAGTGCGGCACTTGTTTCATTGATTAAACCGGGTGAATCTTCCCAAATATAGAAACTTACACCGTTCATACTGTTATAGAATATACCATTATCAAGACCCCAGTACCCATGTCTTGGGTTAGAAACATCCATGGCACAAGGACCCGCTTCTACCATATCAATGTGTCTTGTTTCACCTGGTTCAACGGTATAATAGTAAGTGGCTATGGCACCATTGCTGTGGATATTGATACGAAGCTGTACAGGTACACTGCCTGGATTGGTTACATCATAGCTGATGCCATCTGACATATTTAGGCCAAACACGCCTGGGGAAGCTAGGATAAGGTTGGAGTAGACACCGTTGCCGCTTTTGTTTAGATTAGATACGGTGTATTTAAGGGCTTTGGAGCCTTGTGTTACACCCGTACCTGTTACAACCTGTGCCGATGATGCTGTGGCGTTTGATAATCGATAAACAGATGTATCATTACCTTCAAAAGTAAGTCCTGCAAATTCAGGAACAACAATCACAGGAATTGGTGGAAGTGGCTCTGGTTCTTCAGATTCCTTATCAGGAAAAACAGGATCCACCGGAGGTTTTGGGTTAATGACCACTTGACTACCTGCGAATTTGTTTTCATACATGGTGCTGTGGACTGATCTTGCGGCATTAACAAGTGATGGATATGGCTGGTCTGTAACATCAACAAATCCTGTATCCGAGTTCTCACCATCCCATCCACGACCGAGTATGGGTTCATCGAAGTACTGGAACCAGTGAATACCAACAAGCTTGTTGTTATCTTCGATATCGTCTAAGTAATCTGCAACCATCCGTTCTCTATCTTGGGGCCAAACGGGCACAAGACCTCTCGTAATAGCACCTCGTTCACATGTATTCATATGAAATTCCCCAATCATGATTGGTTTATCAAAGGTATCCAGCTCCATCCAGTTTTGAATAGGGTGGGTCTTGTAGCTGTTATAACTGACAATATCACAATACTTAGCTGCTATGGCTGCGATACCTTGTGGGCAACCCCAGTCAGCGAACCTTGAACCAAGATACATGGTATTTGGAAGGACTCTTTCGCAGATATCATGTACGGTTTTATAATATTTCTCAGCGATATATTCAAACATTTCTGTTGTATCTTGAACACCAACCGGTCCTGTATAGCTTGGTAAGAAATCATCAAAACTGTTCAATGAGGAACCCCATGCTGTATTTAGATTATTGATATCGTTGTTGTATTTTTCTTTCAGCCAATCAATAAGTGCACGCTTGGTATAAGCAGGTGAGGTGTAAGCATCAGAATGCACAAAGGTTGACCATATCAGATATTTACCTTCTTGACTGCCCCAGTGAATCTCGTTATCAACGAATACACCAATACACCAAGGGTCTCTATCCACGCCAGCGTCTCTTAATGCCATTGCACCGTCATAAACATCATGCTCAAACTGAGGATCAAAAGGATCGGATAGATGTCCCCATCCTGGACCATCAAGGCTAAGTTTCGCATGGGTGCCGGTTACCCAGAAGTTAGCGGCATAAGGCGTTTTAACTTGGTTCCCTTTACCAAAAGCAATGGATGGAAGAGACCAACATCCCAGTGACGTGAATCCCCAGGCTTTGGTTCGCTTGATGGCATTGCTCTTCCATTTTTCAAGCCAGTCATCACCGTATTTTTTCTCCAGGTTGATGGTGTAGAAGTTAATACCCAGATTGGTTTCATTGGAACCATCCGGTGATACTGGACATCCACTAAGGTTAGAAAAATGCTCTGAGAATTGGCCATTGCGGTCAGGTAAGTTTTCGAACATGGGTTCTCTACCTGCTACCCATGTGTTCTGGTCGCCATATCGGATAACATCAAGACCTGTTGAAAGGTAAGGATAACCTTCAGGGTCAATCATCATCCACTGACCTTCCACTTTCTTCACATAGAATCTACCCGTTGATGCCTGTTTAAGGGCTTCATTTCTCCAGCCACCGAACTGGTTACGAGAAGCATTGGCTTCAAGTTCTGCTATCCATGTATCCAGCTGCATCTGTTCGTTGGCTTCTGCATCCAGAAGCTCTTGGTCATGATGTATTTTTTCGTCATAATCGATATAATTGCTCTGACCATATTTATCCAGATAGTAGTAGTTGCCAAGCTTAACCCGTGTTGCATCATCCACGGTTTTGACACTATCAAGAATGAAACGCATACCCGCAGATGCTTGATTAACCCCGAATGTTATCTTTGTGATATGATAACCCCCAATATTTCCAGGACCACTTACAAGGGATGTGGCAGTCACACCACTGCCATTCATATCACTAAAACTCCGAATAGCCAGATCGCCCTGTGATATATTGTAGGCCGTTGTGATTTTCATCTGTTCATTAGGCACAACTGAAATCTTATTGACCTGCTGATTTGTTGTACCTGTTTCTGGATCAATAAGGCCAACGGTTACATAGAGGTCAAAAGGACTTGACACTTGGCTTTTTGCTGAGAAAGTCAGACATGCATTGCTGCTGATTACCCAAGGCTTGTCATCAACAGGAACAAAATCGATAGAAGACGAACCTGTGTTGAATAGGACATCTAAAGCTTTTGAACCATGGGTAATCCCATTGTTCGACACCCTATTCGTCGTACTGTTGTTTTCTACCAATGTTGCTGATGTTTCTTGATCCTCAAATGAAAGTCGGTTCATATAGGGTATGATGGTTTCTGCAAAACCAATGACTGTTACGGCACATGTAGCCTTTTTAGTATGATCTTCATTGGAAGTGGCTGTAATGATAGCATGACCATTCCCTTTTGCTGTGACCTGACCGCTTTGATCAACGGTTGCAACAGAAATATTACTGGATGACCAAGTGACCGTTTTATCTGTAATAGCGTCAGGCATTACGGTTGCTGTTAACTGTAATGCTGTTCCTTGTTCCTTATCAATGGTTGCTGTTGTTTGATCTAATGTAACGATTGGGGTGATTTCTGCCTGCGTCGTTATATGATCCACAATAAATGAGGTTGCCGTTAATCCGGGTCTTTCTTCCCATAGGTATATCTCAAACAAATCAATGTTTGCCTGGTCGATACCGTTATCAGCTCCCCACCAGCCATCTGCTCCAGAAAAGTTGGGGGTTTGTGGACCTAAATTATCAATGGTAATTGATCTTGAACTGTTAGCAGGAAGGGTAAAATAATTGATTCGTCTGTTATTGCTAGTATCTTTCACATCGATTCTAATCTGAATATCTTCATGGTTGGGATTGGTGAGATACGCTTTGAATACTGCATTATCTCCCCAATTAAATGGCTCATTCATATCAAACCTGATGCCTCCATAGTTTGTATCCAGCGTTCCTGTATTGACCAGTAATGCTCTTGTACCGCCTATAACCCCTTGTGTTGTAAACTGTGTCGTTGCCCCATGATAAACACGCATGAAGTCTAGGTTTTCATTCTGTTCAAAAGAAATTGACGGCATTTGACTGCCTGTCCCTGCATGGCTCACCATAACCTTATTTGAGATCATCAATATAATGACCAACAAAAGTGCGGCTGCTTTTTTTAAACGCATATTTTTTACTCCTTTATCATTGACATTAACCTCACATCTTTCAACATTTGGTTATTATTTTGTAGAACACATTCGCTTAAACTTAGCTGTTTAAGCTTTTATTGTAGGATACTTTCTTATGTATCCACCATATTTGATTCATTGTTTATGTTAATTTCTTGTTTGGATTTCTGTCAATAAGAATAAATAATGTGTTTATGTTATTTTCAATCAAGAGTAAATATTCAGAATATTTTAATAAGAAATGGTCTGCAACCTTAGGGAAGATAACAATTGCGAATGAAGGACATTATGTAAAATTAAGAAATCTGGTGAGTATAAAACATACCATAATGTGTAAAGGAAGGGATTGTGGGAAATAAGTCATTTCTTGGCAATCCCTTCCTAAAAACACCTATGGATGTGATATGCACATCATTTGTACATCGTTATATATGTTCACAGATAGAACCTATGCTAAAACTTAAGCTGATACAATTGTTTATGAATATTTCTTACTGCATTGACTAATGGTTCATAAGGTTGGTCTGTTACATCGACAAATCCTGTATTGGAATTTTCGCCGTCCCATGCTCGACCTAGGGTAGGCTGGTCATAGTATTGGAACCATTGAGCGCCCACACATTTTGAATCGGCAAGAACACTTCGCATATAGGTATCGTAGGATGAACCTCTAGCACTTTGAGTACCTACAGGGCATAAACCTGGAGCAAATTGTCCGTGGTCACTGGCATTAAAATGGAATTCTCCAATGATAGTGGGTTTATCATGTGACCCTGTGGTTATGAAGCTCTGGTTAATATCATCTTTATAACAATTATAGCTCACCACATCTGCGTAATTAGCACAAGCTTGTGCCACTTCATTACCTACGCCCCAATTAGCAAACCTTGCACCTAGATATAATTTATCGGGTAATTTTTCTTCCAATACATCATGTATGATTTTGAAATACTTATCTGCTATTTGATACAATAGATCGGCATTATCACCAATTGTACCTGTATAGGCAGCTGTCAGCACACTCCAAGATGAAATACTGGTTCCCCATGCTGTATTTAAGGATGAGATACTGTTGTTATATTTCCATTTCAAGAAGTCCACCATGGCTCTTTTGGCATAAGCTGTTGTACTTGAACCGTTCATTTTGAAAATCTCTTTTATGAGTAAATAGCGTCCATTAGGGTCACTGCCATGTCCCCATGGTATTTCATTATCTACGTAAACACCGATGCACCAAGGGTCTTCGTTAACACCTCTATTTTTCAGATCAGTTGCCATATTCTCTGCATTGGTTTTGAACTTTGGATCGTAGGGGTCTGGTACATTACCCCAGTATGGATTACCATTAAATATTTCCGCATGGTCTGTTGCAGGGTTAAAGGTTTTTGTCCAGCCATTGGCCGCATAAGACATCTGATTGATATTACCTTTACCAAAAAACATATCTGGATCAGACCAGCATCCCAAGGATGTAAAGCCCCAAGCTTTGAAACGTTTTAAAGCGATTTCTTTCCACTTATTCTTATAATCCTGACCATATTTACGTTCTAAATTGGCCGTATAGAAATTAAACGCATCCCCAGATGCTAAATTAAGTGGAGAACGCACACCTTTATTCACTCTGGTATAGTGGTCCCCTAAGCTGCCTGTTTTGCTTGGGATATTGGAAAACATACTTTGTCGTCCTGTTATCCAAGTACTGGCATCACCTAATCTGATAATATCAATGCCTGTTGCTATATAGGGATAGCCTTCTGGGTCGACAAATGACCATTTGTTATTGATTTTCTTTACATAAAAATGTCCAGTGGCCGCCTGTCTTAAAGATGCATTCTTATAACCACCATATTTACTAAAATTAGTACTGGACTGCATATCATTGAGCTGATTGGTTAATGTGGTTTGCTCACTGGCCGCGATAGCTGTTAACTGATTATTAGAGGTAATTTTGCCTGACCAATTTTGCTTGGTATACTGGCCATAAGTATCCAAAATACCATTGAGATAGGCATAACTAATGGTTGGGTTGGTAACAGCCCGCAGATGATCAAAGATCAAGGTGGATGTCTGGGTGTTGTTCATCAAGAAAAATGTGATTTGGGTCACGTAGCAATTATCCATATTGGCTGTTCCCCATCCATAATCCGCTATGATACCATCTCCATAAGGAGGATTGTATAACATCCCTAACTCTGGCAGTTTATTTTGTGCAGCAATAACTGTGGTTTGCTGATTAGCAGGAATAGTAGCCCTATAAATTGTTTCTTGAGCCGCACCAGTCTGCTTGTTTTTTGCATTGAATTTGATATAAAGTACCAGATTTCTCGTCATGGGGTTCTTCACGCTAAAAGCTAACCCCTTATCATTACCAAAATCCCAAGCTGTACCCGATGCAGGCATGAATAGAATACCTGGGTAAGAGCCTGTGGCATAGTCAACCTTTAGCGCTTTTGTACCATCGGTATTGCCATTGTTTGATACAACTGATACGGTGTTCGATTGTCCATTATAATAGGGTGTATTCTCACCTGTTTCAAATGAAACCTTTGGGAAACTGACACCTGTTTCTGCTTGAACTTCTATGAGACCTGTATAGAATCCCATGATTAGAAATAATACCAAAAATAGAGTAACTCCTTTTTTCATTCCATGTTTTAATTGCATACCTTTACTCCTTTTATTAATTATAGTAGACGTTTTTCAAGTTCGCATCTATTCTAGTTAATAAAACGGTCTCATCTTAAGTAAACTCATGTATTTCTATTGATTTTGTTTTTCCCATGCTTTGTTATAGAGCTCATGTAATTCGTTTCTACCTTTGGCTTCACATTCTGCAACAAATGCGTCCCAATTATCAAAGGATTCTACACCAAAGATAAATCTTTCATTCATTTGATTGATGTAGTCGTTTAATGTGGAACGATAGAAACCTTCTTCTTCTTTTTCCATATCCGATAGAATAATGGAAGGCTGGTTAGGTTTGAATACCCCTTTTTCATTCATTTCAGCAAATAAATCAACCACAAATTTCGTCTTATTAGAAGCGAATTGGTCATTATCTCTTCTTGGTGTTAAACAGTTTTGATTAATACCATATTCTGCTGTGTAGTCAAAATCAAGATCCATATACTCTTTTCGACCATCTTCTAATACTTTGAAGGTTTCGCCTTCAATACCAAAAGTTAATAACTCAGCTGCTTCATCTGAATAGAACCAATCGATAAAGGCTAAGAATTCTGGGAAATCCTCACGCTTAGCAACAGCAGCATTGATGACCCAGCCTTGTTCGTATTTTGCTACTTCACCACCTGAATAATGTCCCCAGGGACCTTTCGGCGGCATCATCGGTTGAATGTTGAAATTCTCGTTACCAGATTGCGTAGGACCGTCTCTGTTATAACGATTTTCATTACCGATCCAATCGATCATAATAAATTGTTCTCCGTTTTTAGCTCTTTCTTCATAGACCGTACTGTCTAAGGTTGTGAATTCAACATCTAATAATTCTTCTTGATACATTTTGTTAAACCACATGAGCATTTCCTTATACGCATCGCTTGTTGGCACAAACTCAAAATTATCGTTATCTTCTTGGTATCTAAACATGTTACCAATATTCCAGCCTGCATTGGTATTGAATGCTTGGGATATTTTAGACAGGATATTAGGCGAACCAAAACGATTGGTCATAGGGTAAGCATCTGGATTATGCTCTTTCCAAGTTTTACAAGCCTCATAAACTTCTTCCATGGTTGTAGGCATCTTAATGCCATATTCATCAAGTTGATCCATACGAATAAGCCATCCATGACTGTTAATTCTCTGGGTGTTGCAGTTAATAGGCAGCATATAGTATTTGCCATCAATTTCACGGGCATTATCTAAGTCTGGGTGGTAATCGTACTTGTCAATAAAAGCTTTGTAGTTAGGCATACGGTCCACATAATCACTGATGGGTAGAAATAAACCACTTGATATGTAGGATGATATGTCTGAATTAAATGTTTTGGATATAATATCTGGCATTTCGCCTGAGTTAAACACCACTGTTCGACGAGCAGCATAATCAGACCCAGGTACAGCTTCAAGCTTTAAATCAACATTAAGCCGTTCTTTTATCTCTGTTAACACAAACCAGTCTTCTTTATACGGGTAATTGGCATTGTCTTCGTATAACATGGTAAATGTTAACGGCTTATCACCAAGTGTTGCCTCTTCTTGCTGCTCTGTATTGGTGTCGTCATTTGATGAGTCTTGGTTATCATTTGTGTCAGGTTGTGATGTCCCTGAATCTGCTTGTTCTGTGTCATTGTTTTTAGTTCCACACGCTGTTAATGCAAGCATTACCAAAACTAAAATCAATGCCCCCCCTTTTTTAAACCATTTCATTTTTTTCATTGTATGTCCTCCATTCCTTTTGATATAACCGAGATGTGTAATCTCATCTATTATACAATGCTCTTAGCCTTATGGCATATAAGCAAATAATAGCAATACATTAACCCTTAACAGACCCTATGAGTATGCCCTTTGTAAAATACTTTTGAACAAAGGGATAGACACATAAAATAGGAATACTTGTCAACATAATGGTTGAAGCCTGTAATGTTTGTGGAACTGTTTTTGCAGCTGTAGAATCCACTTCTTTTCCATTTTTGATGGTATTCATGGCACCTAGTACAATGTTACGAAGGTACATGGCAACTGGTCGTTTGGCATCCGTTTTAAAGTAGATGAGTGAAATAAACCATTCATTCCATAACCATACGGCTACGAACAGTCCAATGGTTGCAATAATGGGCTTTGATAAAGGCAAAACAATCTTTATCAAAACGCCTATATCTGTCAGTCCATCTATCCTTGCGGCTTCTTTTAATTCTTCTGGAATTCCTTGGAAAAAGGTCTTCATAATCATCACATTGTAAGCACTGATGGCTCCTGGCAGTACCATGGCCCACATTTTATCATATAAGTTCAGATCCCTTATCAAGATAAAGTTAGGAATTAAGCCCCCTGAAAAAAACATGGTAAAAATAATCACTTTCATGATGATGCTTCCACCAATGAGGTTCTTTTTTGATAAAGGATAAGCACACATAATGGTCAATACAAGACTTAAACTGGTACCTACAGACGTATAAATAATGGTATTTTTATAAGCAGTCCAAAATTGGGATTGTTTGAGCATGTGTGTGTATGCTGTGAAGTTAAAATCAACAGGAAAAAAAATAACCTCTCCTGCTAAGACAGCTCTTGAACTACTAAAAGAAACCGCTAGCATATAGATAAAAGGGAACAACGTTATGGCTACAAGCAACAGCATGATACCACTGTTTAATTTTAAAAAGTTTTTATAATTGAATATTCTAGACATGATTTCCTCCTACCATAAACTATAATCTGAATATTTTTTGGCTAGTCGATTTGTTGTCCACAGCATGGTTAAGCAAATGACAGCTTGGAATAAGCCTGCTGCTGTTGCACTACTGAACCTTGGTATGGATGAAGCAAGACCTAAACGATAGATATAGGTTTGTAGAATATCTGCTGTATCATAGATATTCGGATTGTACATTAACAGTACTTTTTCAAAACCAATGTTTAAGGTATTACCCACTGCTAATATCAACGTAATCACAATGGTTGGCATAATACCTGGTAGGGTCACATGAATCATTTGTTTCCACTTATTAGCACCATCAATTTTGGCAGCTTCATATAAATGTTGGTCAACACCTGATAGTGCCGCAATATAGAGAATGGCATTCCATCCCATAAACTGCCATATATCGGAAATAATATAGATGGGTCTAAACCAAGAGGATTCATTCATAAAGTAAACGCTTTTGCCTCCAAAAAACTCAATCATTTTGTTAATAATACCTGTTGATGGTGATAAGAGATTTGATAACATGGATACAACAACAACCGTTGACAAGAATCTTGGTAAATAAGTGATGGTTTGTATCACACGTTTTCGTCCGTTGTTTCTGACTTCATTTAATAGTAAAGCAAAAATGATGGGAATAGGAAAACCTATAATTAATGCACTGAAACTTAAAATAAAGGTGTTTTTAAAAGCAGTCCAAAAAGAAGAATCTTTTAACAACATCCTAAAGTATAACCAACCTACCCACTCACCTGATAACAAAGACCCTCCAGGCTTAAACCTTTTAAAAGCAATTGTTACACCATACATGGGCACATATTTAAAGATAATAAAATAGATGATCGGTAAAAGAAGTAAAAGATATAATCGGTAATCCTTTTTCATCTGTCTAAACATCAATTTTCTATCATTTCGCTTTTTTTTAACCTTTGCCTTATCCTTTGCAAGATCGATTCTCTGGGTTTTCGAATCGATAATACTGTCATTTACTGCCAACTTTATCACTCCTTGTCGTATTAAGGTCCTCATATGTACGGCTTGATAGTAGCACGATAATTTTTATGTGAAAAGTTGTAATCTTCCACCTTGATATAATAAGTGAGGTTTTCATTGTTGTAATTTTCCACCTTCTTATAAGAAAGCGATAGTTGGTATAACAAACGACTATTATAACAAAAGGCGAATTTTATACCATTGACCCATTCTATACCCTCTCTTATAATAGAATTAGATACATTCAAAGGAGATGGACACCATGTTTAGAATAAATAGGAAGAATAACTTATTTAATACCATCTTCATCTATTTTATTTGGGCTATTATATCCGCTTTTATTTTTTTACTCTTAACCAATACCTATTATTTAAATGTATTGCAATCTAAAACCCGTGAAGCCTACAACCATAAATTAAAAAATTTGTCAAAGACCATCGAAACCACATTAGAAGAAATCCATCACACAACTGCCATGTTTTCTATTTCTAATGACTTAGAAAATGTACTGACAACAAATAGAGGACTCAAATACGATGATTTTACAAACATCACCCAATCCGTAGATGCCTTACAAAAATTTCATCGAACAAAATCCTACATTAACAGTGTTTTTATTATTAATAAGAAAGATAATCTTATCATTAGCAGTTCAGGAACAAGCTCCATCAATGAATATTTCAATCTTGTGTGCCATTATGACGATTATCCAAAGGATTTTTGGCTGAAACTTGAAGATCAGCAGCAGAAATATACCATTTTCTCCCCCAGTTATGTCACCAATACGGTCAATGGTAATCGAAGAGAAATCATTCCCATCGTCCAATTTTCTTCTCCTGACACCACGTACAACAACCTGTTGGTGGTGAATTTGGATAATCCATATATGGTGAATCTCTTCAATGAAAATCGGTTATCCAACAACAGTATTATTTTCCTTTACAACAGCGCAGATGAAGTTGTTATTCGTTCAGATTCATCCATTACATTGTCCTTAACAGACAAACAGATGATTCAGATGTCGGAATCCAATCTTCAGAGAGATATTTCGACGATCCATATAGAAGGTAGACGGTATCTTGTGGTCACCAATAAAAATCATCAAACCAATAATGCCATTTGTGCCATAACACCTTATTCCGATTTGACCCGTGAATCCTTTTCCGTATTAATGGTGCCGTTGATACTCTTTTTTATTGGTATCGTGATTGTTATCTTGTTAAGCTTCTTATTAGTAGGAAAATATATACACCTATTCACAGTGTGGCGTTACGTCTAAGAGAAAATTATACATTAGAAAACGATACACCTATTCGCAATGATTTGGATTTTTTAAATCAAAGTGTCCAAAGGATTATTAATGATAACAAAAAATTAAAAGAAGACCTGCACCTTGCTATACCTTACGTGTGTGAACGCTATTTACTTAGTTTATTTGATGACAATGAGATATTACGAGAAGATGATGTCACCCATTTCTTATCCCATTACGATTTCACTTTTCCAAATAAATTTTTTATTGTGATTCATTCCACCCTTAATTTTCAAGAAGGTTTCTTTGAGACCCATAGTAAAGCCGAATACAATGCCATCTGCCAGGGTAGTTTCCTCATAGCCAATGAAGCCTTTTCGACCATCGAAAACCGCTATGTATTTTCTGTCGCCGTTAATCAAATTTGTGTTATTTTAAACATACCTACCCCAAGTGAAAAATCAAAATTAGCCGCAAGTATTCTAAAATACCATAAAAGCTTAGATGTGAACGATGACATGATGATTGTTCATAGTGGTGTAGGCAACTTGTACGAAGGCCTTAATGGTCTAAAAAAATCATACAATGAAGCAAGGCAAGCCAATTCCCAGATTATATACATGACCACATCCATGGTACGCACTTACTCACCACAAGATGAAAATATCACCAGTTCCCATTATTCCATTGAAGAAGACAACCAAATGATTAATTTTCTCCTTCAAGGCAATAAGGAAAAAGTGCTGTCACATTACGATCGGATTATAAATAAAAATATAGAGGAGCATATTGGCTGTCATGGACTGAAAGAACTATACTTACAACTCTATAACACAGCCGTCAGGGTCATTAATCGTAAGCATTTGAATATCTACGATATTATGGGAGAGGATTATATTAACATCAGTTCTCAAGTAGGTGATTTGCCTGTAGATGAACTCTACCATTACATCAAAAAAGTATTCTTAAAAACCATTGACTTATACGCAAAATCAAATGAAGTCCATGATATAGCCAACATTAAACAATACCTGGATACCCATTACAACCATGAAATCTATCTGGATGCCATTGCAGAGCATTTTGGTAAGAGTGCCAAATACATGTCCAAATACATCAAAAAAGTATTGGGTATTTCATTTCAAGACTATATCTCTTCATTGCGCATAGAAAAATCAAAAGAGTTGCTGCTCAATACCAAAAACAGTATTAGCTCCATTGCGGAAGAAGTAGGTTTTAACAGCCGCCATCCTTTTATACGTAAGTTCAAAATCCTTGAAGGCGTTACCCCTACAGAATATCGTAAATTACATAGATAACCCTTGTAGAGTAACGAACGGAACTATGCCTCGTTCCGCAAAGTGGATGTAATGATTAGAGTTTCCTTAGCACATATGAGAGCTCACCTATAAGATAAAAAAAGTGAACACTCCTTTGTTCGTAAGAAAAACAAAGAGCGTTCACTTTTTTAACATTTTATATGAATGCCTGCTGGATCCTATCTCTTTTCAATAAAACATTATTTTTTAATATAATTCAATGGATTTTGTGGTTCACCATTAATTAATACCCCATAATGCACATGAGGTCCACTGCTTCTACCTGTGCTGCCTGACTTAGCAATTTTATCGCCGCGACATACCACATCACCTTGTTTAACAAGTAAACGGGAGTTATGTCCATATTTTGTAGTGATACCATAACCATGATCCACAATAACAAGCCTTCCATATATGGAATCATAACCAGCAAAAATAACCTTACCTCTTCCAGTGGCATACACACTTGTTCCACTCGATGCCTTTAAGTCTACACCTCGATGATATTCGGAACTTCTTCCACCAAATGGGTTTTTACGCCATCCAAAAGGACTCGTCACACGGGTACTTTTTAGAGGCAATATGGATGGGTAAGCTTCCCAATAAGGAATCATCTCATCTATTTTTTCTTCTAATTGTGCATACGTCTTTGTCTCATCCTCAAGCATTTGTGTGGTGTTTTTTATCTGTTCCATAAGGGAATCGGCTTTATCATTAAAGTCCAGTTCCAATACAGGTACATTTGCCACTGTACTTAAAGATGTTACAGCAAGTATAGGACTCCTAGCAGCTGTAAATTCCTTGGTATTTATATCGATTGCATCTAATTCTATAGCCCCTATGGGCTGTGTTTCCGTGGTCTTTTCTGTATTGTTGAGTTTTGAATCAATTTCTTCTTTTTTCTGCTGTAATGTATTTAACTGATTCAAGAGCCTTCTTTGGGATTCTGTCAATTGTTGTAATTTCGTTTCTTTGTCAATACCTTCGTTGGTTAACTGTGAAATTTTCTCGTCCTTATGGCTGTTTTCATATGTATTTTCTTGTAGTTTTCGTGTAGCAGCTACTTTTTGATTATTAGCGTCTGCAACATTGCCATTAACAGCCGTAACCCATATAACCATTGCCACTAGACTAGCCAGTAGAGGAAACCTAATCCATTTAGGAATTTTAATGGTTATTGGATTTTTCGTTGGATCAGAAATAATAACAAAGGTAATATACGATTTACAACTTAGCTTATGTTCTTTGTTTTTCTTCCTAGTCCTGAAACTCATGCGAGCTATCCCCACCTTCTATTTACGAGCCATTAACCTATTATGCTCTATCATTTTTAAACTTATAGCTTTACGCAGTAACCTTATTATAGCATAATTAGTAATACTTTTGTAATAAAAATTTAATTATTTTAATAAATTGACAAAAATAAAACCAACCGCCTAGAAAACTTATAGGGGGCTGGTTCCATGGAGCTAAGTCTATTCACATGCTACCGAAATAAATCTAAGACTCTGTCCCAAAAGGTTTTTTTCTCTTCTGCAACATGAGGTATAATTTCTTTCTTTTCCAATCGAATAGGAGGTGTCTGTATAATGAGCTGGGTGTTTGTTTCGATTGGATTACCTAAATCCACAAAAGAAGAACGTGTTCCCTCTCGGGCTGTAAGGGATTCATAAGCATTCACTTTCTCATGGATGGTTGCAATGCCACTGTGCAGTTCTTTTTGTCCATCCTGTAATTGATGCATATGGGATGGCAGTTCCTTGGTCTGCTGGTTTAACTGACTGGCACCTTTGTGCAACGCTTTTATGCCTTTTGATAAGTCATGGGTTCCTCCATGTAAATGTTGTAATCCTGTGGTTAATTGACCTACTTGACTTGGCAATTGACTAACTTGCTGATGATAAGCTTTCATGCCTGTTTCTACTTTGTTTATACCAGCTACATAGGTATGGAGTCCTGCATTCAATTGCTCCATGGATATAGCCATCTGGGTATAAGCTTCCATCTGTGCGATGAGTTGATGACCTAAGTTGATATTGTCTTCAACACCACTGGCGATCATGTTTTGTGCCAAAGCTAAGGTTTGCTCTTTACCTTCTAATAAGTTATCCATGTTTTCTTTAATACTGCTGTAACCACCTGTAAGCTGTTCCACACTTGCTTGTGCTGAGCCAATGCCCGTTACCAGTTCATGAACCGATGTGACCATCTGGGTAGACTGATCTTGAAAGCTGGTGATACCTTCTGTTGCCTCTTGCAATCCTTCCTCCACTTGCTCTGCACCTGTCATTAGTCCTTTTGCACCCTTAGACAAATCATAAACAGCATCTGTAACAGACTGGATACCTTCCTGTAAGTCTGTCGTTTTTTCTACTAATTCATTGGACCCATCTGCCATATCACCTATACCATCAATGCCTTCTTGTATATCCCCTGGAACAGTCATGTCAAAAGGAACCAGGGTCATGATGATGGGGCTAAGCTCCAGATTTTGAACCACAGCCTCTAAGATGAACTCTCCTGTTTGGTCTGGTAACAGCATGTAATTAACGGTTAATGTCTTACCTACGGTGACCACATTACCGCTATTCATGCGTACATCTGAGAATTTATCCAAATCCAATGCCACTTGTATTTGGGTACTGAAATCCATATCAGCTTGATACCCTTTATTCTTATCAACACTTATTTTTAACATAAACTGGCCGCTTTTACCGGCTAATTGACTTGCTTGTATAGGTTCATCATTCAGATAGTAGGTAATGTGATAGCCATGAGGCAGTTGAATATCCTCTAACTCACCTTCGTAGTAAAAATCCTTTGTCAGTACATCTGCTGGCCAAGTGATTCTGTTGCCTTCAATTAGACCAACCGTATCATCCATAAGACTCTTAACAGATTTATAAGAACCGTAATCCACAATGACCGCTTCATCTGTACTGCCATGTAAACGATTCACCACCGTTGTATGGTCCATGGTTCCATCATGGTTTAACTTGATGTAGATACTTTCATGTTTACTAACTTGTGCGTACACTGGACGTATCATGGTTAATGATAGTAGACTGATTAATAAAAAAGCTATTTTTTTCACTTCATTCACCCTCTCTTATGGCTATGTTTCTTTTTCTTGGTGATCACAAATAGTGCGGGTAATAACAGAATAACTAAGATGGTACTAATAACGGCACCTCTCCCGATGAGTAAGGTGACTTCGCCTACTGCTACATTAGAAGTCATGTAGTGAACACATAAACAGGCTGATAATATAATCATGGCACTGACCAGTATGGATTGCCCAGATTTATGAACCGCTTGTTTTACAGCATCTATGTTCGGCATTTTTTTACTGAAATGACGGTATTTATCTGTCAGTAAAATAGCATAATCAATAGTGGCCCCTAACTGTATGGCACTAATGATAATGTAGGAGATAAAATTAATGCTGGTGCCCATAAAATAAGTGATGGATAAATTAATCCATATACCTAATTGAATAACCAATACTAAAAGGATGGGAAACTTAATGGACTTAAAGGTAAGCATTAAAATAATAAAAATAATGATAACCGATGCAATGGATACTTTCACAAAATCATCAGGTGTTACGTCACTCAGGTCTTTAACAGCCTGGGTATCACCTGTGATGTAATAATCATCGAAATATTTTTGGGATATTTGATCCAGTTCATCAATGGTCTGAAGGGTTATCTGGTCTTCTCGACCACCAATGAGCTCCACCATGTAATAGGCATACTGATCGGTGGTATACTGATGGATTACTTCTTCAGGTATAAAGGCTTGGGGTATGGTATGATCCACCAATGTATATAAACCGGTCATATCCCTTACATATTCCAATTGTTGTATGTCTTGAATATAGTGTTCATGGGTTACCTTATTGTCATGAGGTACTATAAGAATGGCCTGTGTCCCCAGATTATCCACCACTTCTTTTAAAGGATTCTCCTCTTGATGATTGGTGGATACCAGGTAATTGTAGGTGACTTTTCTCTGAGCTTTGAATGTAGGTATCATGAGGATTAATGCTATGATCATGATGATATGCCTGTATTTGACAGCCATTCCAGCTACTTTTTTAAAGGAAGGCAAATACACCTTATGGGTATATTTTTCAATTAACTTATCAAACAAGATGATTAAACAAGGCTGTAACGTTAACACAGCAATTAAACTAAAGAACACACCTTTTCCTAACACAATCCCTAAATCTGCCCCCATACCATAGCGCATTAGTAATAGAGCAGAAAAACCGCCAACAGTTGTCAAGGCACTAGCGGATACCGATGAAAAAGTTTTAGCGATGGCGTTAATCATGGATGCTTTTAGAGCATGCCCTTTTGAACGTTCATCATGGAACGTATGTAATAGGAAGATAGAGTAATCCATGGATAGAGCTAATTGGAGTATTGCCGTTGCAGAGAAAGTAATGGACGATACATCATCTAAGAAAATATTGGTTCCCATGTTGATGACAACGGATATCCCGATGGTAATTAAGAAAAAAATGGGTTCAAAATAGGAGGATGTGGATGCCATAAGGATGAAAAAGATAATGATCACACCGAGGACAAGGTATTTAGGCAATTCCTTCAAAGCACTCTCCATGCCTTCCTTGGACTGCATAGCCGGTCCGCCAAGATAATAGTCACCCTCTACAACGTGGTTAATTTCATCCATAATGGCAAAGGACCGAGAGGAATTATTGGAGTGTTCTAGGAATATGTATAGAATATAAGCATCCTCTTTGATGAATTTATCCACACTTTTTTCATTCATAAACCCTATTGGTTTTTTGATATCTTCGTAATCACCTAACCAAGTCACTTTATGGACACCTTCAATGGATTTTATTTTTTCCACTGTATCTGCCACTTCATACAGTTCTTTATTTTGTATAGCTAATATGCCTTGACCAAGCATATCGAATTCTTCCCTTAATATCTTTTCACCTTTTTTAGTCATGGTGTTATCTGGCAGGTAAGATGATAAATCGGAGTTAATGGTAACATATTGCATGGCAAATGCTGATACGAGTAACACCACCAAGTATAATCCAATAAAAATCTTATGATGATGAACAATAAATCCAGCAAATTTCTTCATGTGACACCTCCTGTTCTGATTTTACGGTCAATCTAAGCTTAGGCAATCAACATTTCTCAAATATCAAACGTTAATTTCAAATACTCATTTAAAATTTATATTTTAATTATATCTAAGATTTCCATCTTGTCAAGAGCATCAGCTTAATATGCTAAAAAAGGACATCCTAAAAAAGGTCTGCTTATAATGGACATGGTTTGAACTAAGTGTCTCTTTATGTTAGAATATACTATTATAAGTTGAAACACGATTGAGGCGATATTTCATGAAGAAAAGTGATGAAGCAAGACAAAAAATTATGCATGCCACCATTGAATTGTTAAGCAAACAAGGACATGCCACCATAAAAGAAATATCTGACATGTCCCATGTTAATGTGGCAGCGGTTAATTACTATTATGGTGACAAACAAAGCTTGTATAACAAAGTCATTGATTATGTGTCTGAAGAACTAAAAGGTAACATAACCAAACTCATTGATGGGTCAACCAATGATTTAGAACCTGTGGTTAAAGAGGTGATTAATATCATCTATCATTGGACCTTAAAATATAATGGTGTGTTAAAATACATGATTGGCAACAACAGTCAAGATGGTAAAGAAGCTTTCATGTTCAATCATTTATTTTACGATGAAGCATTTTCAAAAAAAATCTATGCACATTTGGAAGAATATACAGGTATTCATGACCAAGAATTATTATACATCAAGTACATGATTATCTTTTCCAGTTTTGCATTCCCAATGATGATTGAATTTATTCGAAATGAGGGTACGCTGAATGATAGCATGCACGCTACTTCTCTTTCTCAACCATCCTTTAAGAAAAAATATATTGATGAATTAATCAAGGTCATTATGGACTAAATAAAGTTATGAACAAAAGAGGCTACGCCTCGTTCCGCAAAGCGGATTTGTCCGTTAGGAAAGTTTCCTTACCACAAATGAGAATGCTCCTATCTCATTTGTTAAATTGAGAACTTTCCTATAGAAGAACACATGTTAACCCGTGTAAAAGGTAAGTAATAGACTTACATCATAAGGTGGTATATATGAATCAGAAAACATTAAACACGTTAGAATATAATAAAATCATAGGTCAGCTGGTTGATCTTACATCATCAAAAATGGCTAAAGAGATTTCCATGAATCTACAACCCCATTATGACCTGACCTATATTCGAAAGAAGCAGCAAGAAACCACAGAAGCCGTGACCATGATTCTGAAAAGAGGTTCACTCCCTCTAGGTGGTTTAAAGGATATTCGTTCTTCCTTAAAACGGCTATCCATTGGCGGCAACCTTTCTATGCTGGAATTATTACATATAGGTGAAGTTCTTCGGGTATGTTCACAAGTAAAATCCTACGCCAAAGGTGCTAAAGATGCCAACCAGTTCCTTAATTTGGAACTTCTCTATAACCTATTTGATAACATTGAAGTGCTCCATCCTCTCTACAAAGAGATTACCCGCTGTATTATCTCTGAAGAGGAAATGGCAGATGATGCAAGTCGTGAACTGCATCAAATAAGACGACAGATGAAGGTATCCAATGAAAAGATTAAAGAGCAGTTGAATCGTATCATAACGTCGTCAAGCTATAAGACCATGCTCCAAGACCCGATTATTACCATTCGTAATGATCGCTATTGTGTGCCTGTCAAACAAGAATATCGAGGTTCTTTTAAGGGTATGATTCACGATCAGTCTGCTTCTGGCTCGACCTTATTCATTGAGCCTATGTCCGTTGTGGAATTAAACAATAAAGTAAAAGAACTCTTTACAAAAGAAAAACAGGAGATTGAAAAAATCCTTGCACGGTTAAGCAGCTTCTGTTATGAACATGCATTCCAACTGGACGCTAATACCAAGCTGTTAACGGAGATCGATTTTATCTTTGCAAAAGGAGAGCTCTCCATCGCACTGAATTGTACAGAACCAACATTCAATGACCATAAGCATATCCGTATCATCAAAGGCCGTCATCCATTATTGGATCAAAAAACCGTTGTACCTATTGATATTCATCTGGGTCAAGATTTTACAACCCTGATGATTACAGGTCCTAACACGGGAGGTAAAACAGTTACCTTAAAAACAGTAGGCTTACTCACACTCATGGGACAGGCAGGTCTTCACATTCCTGCTTCAGCCAATTCTCAATTATCCATTTTTGACCACATATTTGCTGATATTGGTGATGAACAGAGCATTGAACAATCGTTGAGTACCTTCTCCTCACACATGACCAATATCATTGATATACTGGCCCATGCTACAGAAGATTCTTTGGTCTTATTTGATGAATTAGGGGCCGGAACTGATCCAACAGAAGGTGCCGCTCTGGCTATGGCCATATTGGATAATCTCCATGCCAAGGATATTTTAACGGTAGCAACAACCCACTACAGTGAGCTTAAGGTCTATGCCCTCTCCACAAGTGGCGTAGAAAATGCTTGTTGTGAATTTGATGTAAAAACACTACGCCCAACCTATCGCTTACTAATTGGTATCCCAGGTAAAAGTAATGCTTTTGCCATTTCCAAGCGCTTAGGTCTATCCGATGATATCATTGATGAAGCCAAACAGTTATTAGAACAAAAAGAAGTGCGTTTTGAAGACCTCATTACAGAACTTGAAATCAGTAAAAAAACAACCCTCATGGAAAAAGAGAAAGCTGAACGGTACAGCAGAGAAGCTGAACAGCTGAAAGAGAAAGTTGAAGTTCAAAAAGAAAAAATCGCTCAGCAAAAAGAACGTATTCTAAAAGAAGCCAAGGAAGAGGCCTATAAGGTCCTTAGCCTTGCTAAAGATAAAGCCGATCATATCATTAAAGAAATGACAAAGCTGAGTAAACATACGGGTAATGCAAAAGAAATGGAGTCTCATAGAAGCAGCCTCCGTTCCTCCATCACTTCCATGGAAAAAGGTCTGTCATCCAGCATGAAACCTAAAAAGAATGTTACTAAATCGTTGAAAGATGTGAAAGCTGGGGACATGGTATTTGTCACCACCCTTAATCAAAAAGGTACGGTGTTATCACCGCCAAATGCAAAAGGTGATGTGCAATTACAAATGGGCATCATGAAAACAAAAGTAAACATAAAAGATTTGAGTTATGTAGGTGGTGGTGATATCACTTACAAAAATCAAACACCCAAAACAAAAAAATCTGTCTCATCCAAGTCCATGTCCATATCGCCAGAAGTGGATGTAAGGGGCTGTATGGTGGACGAGGCACTGGGGATATTGGATAAGTTTCTTGACGATGCTTACCTCTCCCACTTACCTCAAGTCACCATTATCCATGGTAAGGGAACAGGTGCTCTACGAACTGGTATCCATGGTTTCTTAAGACGAGTAAAATACATTAAATCCTTCCGAATTGGTTCTTTTGGTGAAGGTGAATCTGGCGTAACCATTGTGGAATTTAAATAAAACGATCTGAACAATCATTTAAGCACGAAACAAGGCTATATCATAAGATGCATACAAATAATGGAGGTGATTCAATGGAATCCAAGCAAAAGATACTCATAGTCGACGATGACCCCAATATTACGGAACTTATTTCGTTATACTTAAATAAAGAAGGGTATTTAACCAAGTTTGTGCATAATGGTAATAATGCTTTAAAAATCTTTCAAACCTTTGCACCTAACCTGGTCATACTTGACCTTATGTTACCTGGAATGGATGGTTATGATGTATGTAAGGAAATACGTAAGATGAGCAACATTCCCATTATCATGCTCACGGCAAAAGGTGAAACCTTTGATAAAATATTAGGTCTTGAACTGGGTGCAGATGATTATATGGTTAAACCCTTTGACACCAAAGAGTTAACAGCTCGTGTAAAAGCGGTACTGCGTCGCTATCAACCAAGAGATGATAAAACAAAACAGGTGGTGGTACCTAATCTTACCATTAATCTGTCCAATTATACCGTTATCTATTTTGATGAAAAGATTGAAATGCCTCCAAAAGAGTTAGAACTTCTCTACTTTTTAGCATCCAATGCGAATCAGGTTTTCACACGAGAACAATTGTTGGATCGTATATGGGGTTATGAATACATTGGCGATACACGAACGGTAGATGTTCATGTCAAAAGGATTAGGGAGAAAATCAAAAAATCTGATTATTGGGGTATTAAAACAGTATGGGGAATTGGCTATAAATTTGAGGTGAAATAATGTTTAAATCCTTTGTAAGTAAATTTTTTACTTTGTATGCTGCGTTAACCCTGCTTACATTTATCTGTTTAACATCCTTTATTACCTATGTCATCAACGGTTATTTTATATCCGATAAAAGCGATAAGCTCATTGAATCGGGTAGAATCATCAATGAAATGTACCTCTTAGAGGATATTAATAGTAGTTATTTTAGGACGGCTATTAACTCTATGAGTCGTGCATATGGGTCTCGAATATGGATTGTCACCAATAATGGAACCATTTTAATGGACTCGGAATCTAATAAATTATCCGGTATCACCTTTGATACCCAGCGCCCTAACATTCAAAAAGCAATAGAAGGTCATCATGTGACCTTTACAGGTAATTTTTACGGCCTTTTTCGGGAAAGGATGATTACCGTCATCGTTCCTATCAGGTACAATAATGAAACCATGGGGCTTATCTTTTTACATGCTTATTACCCATCCATCACCAATGCTACCAATCCGTTTTTTAGGGTAACCCTTATTAGTTTACTCTTTTCATTAGTGGTGTCCATTATGCTGATGTATCTCTTCTCTAGAAGGATCACAAAAATCTTCCAGCAGATGAATAAAACAGCAAAATCCATTGCTAATGGTAACTTTGAGAGTAGAATTATGATTCATAGTAATGATGAATTTGGTGAACTTGCTACGAACCTTAACTATATGGCTGCTGAATTGGGTAAACTTGAAGAAATGCGGCGGGGTTTTATTGCCAATATTTCGCATGACTTCCGCTCTCCACTCACATCCATCAAAGGCTTTGTACAAGCCATATTGGATGGTACCATACCACCAGAGAATCAGGACAAGTACCTGAATATCGTGTTAAACGAAAGCAACCGCTTAACCAGCCTAACCAATGATATTCTACTACTGGCTAAACTTGAAAACAATGGGATAACCATTAATCGAACCTCTTTCGATATCCATAATCTTATACGGGAAGTCATCATTCAATTTGAACAGAAAATCATCGATAAGAAAATGGAGATCACCATATTGATCGATGAAAAAGCTGTGTTTGTAGATGCCGATCGACAAAAAATACAGCGTGTACTCTACAACATGATTGATAATGCCGTAAAATTCTGTGGTAAAGGTGACCGCCTCACCATTGAAACAACTAAGTATAAAGAAAAAATTAATATATCCATCAAAGATACAGGACCTGGTATTAAGGAAGAAGACATTAAGTATATCTTTAATCGTTTCCATAAAGCTGACCGTTCTCGAGGTAAAGATAAAAAAGGGACCGGTCTTGGTTTGTCCATCGTAAAAGAAATCATCAATGCCCATGGCGAAACCATCAATGTCAACAGTCAACTGAATAAAGGAACAGAGTTCGTGTTTACTTTGACTTTGGATAAGGGCAATAAGATGTATAGATAGTTTCTATAATCTATAATTGTAAGTAAAAATACAAAAAAACACGTACAACATTAAAATAACTGTTAAAAAACTATTGATTACATCAGTAGTTTTTTTACTTCCTAACTTGATTATTCTTAGCCGTTTCTTATACAAAATCTAATCGTTCACCACACACACCAGAAAATATTTAATGTTACGTTTGATGCAATTTCTATATCACCATGCACCATACTGAATCCTAATAAAAATTGTGCATTTTCTATAAAATCTAATATAGTCTATATTTACACTATACATATGTAATTGGCATATGCTATAATCTTTAAAGAGGCGGGGTGTTAAAATGAAGCGAAAGAATTTATGGCTTTCATTTTTATCGCATCATTAAATAATCAAGGAGTGGTATAATGCTTATATTAAAGAATACAGCAAACATATTTGAAAACGTAAAACAACGCAACAGACATGAACCTGAATTTCTTCAAGCTGTGGAAGAAGTGCTTGCATCCATTGATCCCGTATTGGATAAGCACCCTGAATATGAAAGTGTTGTTAGGTGTATTGTAGAACCTGAAAGACTTATCATCTTTCGTGTTCCTTGGATAGACGATATGGGTAATGTAAAAATTAATCGTGGATTTCGTGTCCAATTCAATAGCGCTATTGGACCCTACAAAGGTGGCTTAAGATTCCATCCTAGCGTTAATGCCAGCATTATAAAGTTTCTTGGTTTTGAACAAATATTTAAGAATTCATTAACAGGTCTTCCCATTGGTGGTGGTAAAGGCGGAAGTGATTTTGATCCAAAAGGTAAGACAGATAATGAAATTATGCGTTTTTGTCAAAGTTTTATGACGGAACTATCAAGATATATCGGTGCTTATACAGATGTACCAGCCGGTGATATGGGTGTTGGTGCTCGTGAAATCGGGTATCTCTATGGACAATATAAACGCATCAAAGGTCTAAATGAAGGGGTTCTAACAGGTAAGGGTTTACAATACGGAGGCAGTTTAACCCGAACAGAAGCCACAGGATTTGGATTAATCTATTTGATGGAAGAGATTCTTCGACATCATCAAGATACACTACAAGATAAAACGGTTGTTATCTCTGGATCGGGAAATGTTGCTATCTATGCAACAGAAAAAGCCCAGCAATTAGGAGCTAAAGTTGTAGCTCTAAGTGATTCAACAGGGTATATCTATGACCCAGACGGCATTAAGCTCGATATTGTAAAGCGTATAAAAGAAGTTGAAAGAAAACGTATACATGAATATGTAAGATATTATCCAACAGCCCAGTACTATGATGGGTGCAGTGGTATCTGGTCCATTCCATGTGATGTTGCCCTCCCGTGTGCAACGCAAAATGAAATTGATGAAGGATCTGCAAAAATCCTTGTAAAAAATGGCTGTATTGCCATAGGAGAAGGTGCTAATATGCCGTCTACACCAGAAGCCATAGAGGTCTACCTTACCCATAACATAAAATTTGCCCCTGGGAAAGCTGCTAACGCTGGCGGTGTAGCTGTGTCTGCATTAGAAATGACCCAAAACAGCATGCGTTTATCCTGGTCATTTGAAGAAGTGGATAAAAAACTTCAAGACATCATGAAAAACATCTTCATTTCCATGCGTGATGCTGCTATTGCATATGGTCAAGAAGGTAACTATGTTATCGGCTCCAACATTGCAGGCTTCCTAAAAGTGGCTCAGGCAATGCATGCACAAGGTACTGTATAAGGACGAAGGATTCATTCTCTTTCTCACTCAACAATAATTATCAAAACCTAAGAATCCTAAATAATTGACTTATATCAATTATTTAGGATTCTTGTAGAAGGTTCTCCATCCATATTTTTCATACTTTTTCTTGTTGCAGTAGGTGTATTCCCAGTATATTTTAAGTACATCCGGTTAAAATAGCTCTGATTAGAAAAACCGCTCATGTCGGATATGTGACTGACAGGAATATCCGTTTCCGTTAATAAGCGTTCCGCTTGATATACGCGATGTATATTCAGCAACTGGGTAAAGGGTTTCCCTGTGAGTTTTTTAATAACCCTGCAAAAATAATGCTTATTCATATTAAGAGCCTGTGCCATGTCATCCAATGAAATGTCATGTTGATAATTGTTTTGGATATAAGACCACATGTCGTCCATCATTTTTTTGTTAACACTTGAAAAGGTATGCTTTTCTTCTGAATCAAAATGGTCACTGTACCTTACCATGGTAGCAAAAATCCGTTCTATCTCCGTTTTTATGTAAACCTCATAGGCTTTTCCTTTGGTACTGTATTCGTACATAATCAGGTCTAAAGACTCTGCTAACTTATGAAACAATTGACTGTTGGAGGGTACCCTAGAAAGCAATCTTTTTTCACCAGCTAGAAAGGGTTGTATATAGGTTATATAATAGTCATTCATGTTGATACTATCCAGCATTTTTTTATCAAAAACGATGGCATAGAATTTCCCTACATGGCCATCAGCTGACTCCACATAATGAACTTGAAACATGTTGACAAAGAAAATATTCTCACCTTCTGAATAGTAAGTATCGTTTCCAATTCGAATATTAACCTTACCTTCCTTCACATAGATAATTTCAAAATTATCATGATAATGAGGATGCAGAGGATGGCCCTCTCTAACTGCACAGTTGTATAGAGACAAGGGGAAAGCTGTCTCTCGCGCATAACTGGTTTGTAAATATCCTTTCTGATATATGGCATTATGCATTGTTCTCTACTCCTCCCAATTACACTACTTTTTCTAGGACATGTTGGTGGTTTCATTATATGAATAACCCGATGAATATAAAGTCAATATTGTATTACTATAAGTCAATATCAATGCTAGTTGGCTCAATGGGTATGTAATATAATATTATCATAGTCTCACTGCTAACTCAAGGTCTAGCAGAGAACGTATTTAATAGAATAGGAGCGTGATACATATGAATCAAATTAAAATTGGTACGTTAATCAGTGCTGGTGAAGCCTTATCGGTGATACCAGATATCGCGGATCATGGCTTTGAATCCTTTTCATTAACATTCTGGAAAACCGTTGGTGATATAGATCTTCCAGAATTGGCAAAACGATTGACGGATTTCCTGGCACCTAAAGGTATTACCATTTCCAGCTTATCCATATTTTCAAACCCTCTTGCAGGCGGCTCTGAATATGCTGATGCTGTACCATCTTGGGAAGCCCTTATTGATCATGCATCACTTTTTGGCACCGATTTAGTGACTGGTTTCGCTGGAAGGGTCATTGACAAAAGCATTGATGAATCCATCCCAACATTCAAAAACGTCTTTGGCGAGCTTTCAAAAAGAGCTGCTTCAAAAGGTGTAAAGATTGCCTTTGAGAACTGTACCATGGGTGGTGACTGGCAAAAAGGTAACTGGAATATTGCTCATAATCCAGCTGCATGGGAGCTTATGTTTAATGCTCTGCCTGATGAGCATTTGGGTCTGCAATGGGAACCTTGTCATCAAATGGTGCAACTGATTGACCCTATACCACAACTCAGAAAATGGGCTGGCAAGATATGGAATGTTCATGGAAAAGATGCGACCATTGACTGGGATGTTATCAAGCAATATGGTATTGGCGGGGCTAAACAATTTGCTTGGCATAGGACACCTGGTTTTGGGGATAGTAACTGGACAGATATCATATCAATCCTGCGTATGAATGGTTACACAGGCAATATTGATATCGAAGGCTATCACGATCCCGTTTATAAAGGCCAATTAGAGTTAACGGGACAGATTCATGCCTTAAATTACTTAAAGCATTGTCGCGGTGGAAGCTATGTAGCTAATCCAGAAGCTTGGAAAAATAGACAATAGGAGGTCAGATATGGGTAAACAATTTAGAGTTCTTCAAGTGGGATGCGGTGGCATAAGCAATAGCTGGCTTACTGCATTGACTGGAAGAGAAGATGTTATCATCGCTGGTTTGGTTGACTTACACAAAAACCATGCTCAAGATAAAAAAGACAAATTCAACCTATCCTGTCCAATCTATACGGATTTTGAGGTAGCCATAGAAGAGATTAAGCCGGATCTTGTCATTGATAATACGATACCTGAAATACATCATCGCGTTGTCACTACAGCCCTTAACGCTGGCTGTCATGTCTTTGGTGAGAAGCCCTTAGCTGATTCCATTGAACATGCCTTAGATATGGTTAAAACTTCGGCAACAACCAATAAGTCCTATGCTGTTATGCAAAACAGAAGATTTTTAAAAGATATTCGTTCTTTTCAGTCCATTATTGCCAATCAACAGATTGGGGCATTAGGTTTCTTAGGTGCTTCCTTTTATATTGAAGCCCATTTTGGAGGTTTTAGAGACCTGATGGATAGCCCACTTATATTAGATATGGCTATCCACACCTTTGATCAAGCTCGGTTTATTTCCGGTTGCGACCCCGTATCCGTATACTGTCACGAGTTCAATCCTCCAGGTTCTTGGTATAAAGGTAATGCCAGTGCTGTATGTATCTTTGAAATGACCAATGATGTTGTTTTTGAATATAACGGTTCTTGGTGTGCGAAAGGTAGTGTAACCAGCTGGGAATGTGATTGGCGAGCGATGGGAAGTACAGGTGCTGCCGGCTGGGATGGAAAAAGCCTGCCATGGTATGAAACCAATTCGGATCCCAACAACAGATTCCCTTCAGACTACGACAAGCATGTTGTGGATATAAAAAGTAATGCTGCAACAGGTCATGCAGGTTGTATTGAAGATATGATGAATGCATTGATAAAAGGTGTTCCTGCTCAAACAGACTGCAAGGACAATATTAAAAGTCTTGCCATGGTCATGGCAGCTATTAAAAGTTCGCAGGAACAACGAAAAGTATACCTTCATGAATTGATTGATCTATCCTAATAAGAAAGGGGTTGTCGGAAAATAGTGTTTTTCGATGCTCCGAAATAAAAAAACAGCAAATCCATAAAAATCAACATCTTAAATTGATAATGATTCTTATGGGTTTTGTTTTTTATCTTTTTTTATAAAAAAGCCAGCAACTCTTAAGAGTTATACTGACTTTTGTTGGGCTGTCTATTTTCGGACTGCCCCTTTCTTATGGTTTATAATTGTACGTTGGTTTACTCAATCTTATAATCGATATAATTTCCTATGTGTTTCTATTATTTATTTGGCTCATAATGAGTATTACTTAACATTTCATTGACAATTGCAACCAAGTCATCATCATTTATTGTACCATCTACAACTACATCTGCATCATATTTTTCAGTATTTGTATCCGCTACTAATTTATTGTAATAAAACCCATCAATGGCTAAGTCTAATAAGGTGAATTCGCCTGTACGATTGACATCAAGATAACCTTCCACATTTATTGACGTCTCTCCACAATCAATCTCTATTAAATCCCATTCAGCTTCAATATTAGCAATCCGTGCTTTTAGTGCATCAATTTTGCCTTCTCCTACTTTTTTTGCTTTGAATTTTAATGTGACGATTGTTTCACTACCGTCAACACTCTTATCCTCGCCCTTACTAGCAATGATAAATCGAAGAGTGCCCTCATGATTAATTGACTTCACTACCTGTAGCCCTTCAATTTCTTCATGTCCAGTATATTCAAATATTTCCTGATTATACGTGACTGTAACATCCTCTGCATATATGTTGTTGGCATTGTGCAATTTCACATCAACTGAAACATCTTCTCCAACCCTTATCTTATCGATACTATTTAATTCTAATGTTTCTTTTAAAGGATTCATGGCTGAAGCAATATTAGAGTTAGCGCTTTCTACACCGTCTTTTACGGCTCGTACTGCATAGTAGTAAGTTACCCCAGGAATGACATCTGAGTCGCTATAAGTTGTTTCTGTTAGATCGCTTGCTATTACAGTATCTATAACTCCAGATGTCGTTGATTTTAATATAGTATAACTATCTGCATCCGTAACAGTATCCCAGTTGAGAACGATCGTGCTAGAAGACGTTGTAGCCTTAAGACTCGTAGGTGCATTAATAACGGTTGATGATGGCATAAATACGTCTACCGTACTAATTTTACCATCAGACCAATTTTTCCCACCTATTACATATATGTTATCATTTACCCCAATTGAACGTAAATATCCTCTTTTAGTTGGCATGCTAGCTTTTGTTGTCCATGTATCTGCTTGAGGATCATATTCTTCTACTGTATCAAGAAATACGTGACTCATGTCTTTAAAGTGTTCTCCACCTATAGCATATATTTTACCACTAGCTACTGTTACACCTAAAGCACGTCTTGCTGTTGGCATACTGGCCTTTGTTGTCCACATATCTGTTGTGGGATTATATTCTTCCACTGCTCCTTCCCAGACTCCATCACTATTATATCCACCAATCGCATATATTTTACCTTCAACTTCTACAACTCCCATTGTACCTCTTGCTGTTGGCATACTAGCTTTCGTTGTCCAAGTATTCGTTTGTGGGTCATACTCTTCTACTATGTTATTATAACTTAAACCACTAGATCCACCGATAGCATATATCTTGCCATTAACTTCTGCTACGCTTAGATAGTGTCTTGGCGTGGGCATACTTGCTTTTGTTGTCCATGTATCTGTTGCAGGATCATATTCTTCTACTGTATCAAGATACTCATTTTCAAGGTTCTGTCCACCAATAGCATATATCTTACCATTAACTTCTGCTACGTCTAATGACCATCTCGCTGTTGGCATACTTGCCTTTGTTATCCATGTATCTGTTGCAATATCATACGCTTCTACTACATTAAGTTCAGAGTTATTATAACCACCTATGGCATATATCTTACCATCAACTTCTGCCACTCCTAAAGCCGTTCTTGCTGTTGGCATACTAGCCTTCGTTTCCCAACTACCTAAATCCTCGCCTTCAGCACCTCGTACTGCATTAGAATTAATCATAATGAGTGTTACCATCATAATAAAACTGAATAATTTTCTTAGTTTCTTCATTTTATACTCCTCCTTGTTTATATGGTTTGGTAATTGTGTTAAATTTTACCACGCTCTGAGCTTATATATCATCTTATCATTCGTAACCCTTAATTGATTATCAAGTATTACTTTTTTTACGAGATATATTGCTCATACTGTTGTTTTTACCTCCTGTAATTATTATACAATTAACCTCTACGACATTACCACGACATAATATGTCCGTCTTTAGTATATGGAATTGGTTGAATCCTACTCATTTTCAGTAAATTAACAAGTCACCAAAGTAGTATTCATATGCAAAAAAAAACAACCATTTCATATAGGTGGTTGTCTTTTTAATAGGATAAGGGCTAATGTTGTCCCTAGATTAAAGAAAAGAGGATATCATTAGCGATACCCCCTTATTTTACCATTTATAATTTCTTAATTGCCCTTCTAATTGCATATGAGAAAAATTCTGTTGTCGGAGTGACTCGTATAACACAATGGCTACTGCATTGGATAAATTCAAGGACCGAATGGTAGGCTCCATGGGTATACGAATACTTGTCTCTGGGTATTGAATAAGGATATCCTCTGGTATACCAGCACTTTCTTTTCCAAACATAATAAAACTATCTTCTGTATAGGTCACTTCTGCATACGTGTGCTTTGCTTTTGTTGTCGCCATATAGATGGTTGCGTGCGGGTTTTTATTCAAAAAATCTTGGAAATTATCGTAGAGATAGACATCTAATTTGTCCCAATAATCAAGACCAGCTCTTTTAACGGATTTTTCGTCAATGGAAAAGCCTAAAGGTTTAATGAGATGTAAGGCTGTACCTGTGGCGACACAAGTTCTTCCTATATTCCCTGTATTATGGGGAATTTCCGGTTCATGCAGCAATATGTTCATTTAAAATTCACCTTATCATTATAATTTGTGAAACAACATGATGGATATAAGCTTGGGAAACATGTTCAACTCACAGAACATGCTATTTGGTGTTTCAGCATAACCTATTCTTCAACAATGGATATGTTGACTTCAAATAAACTGTTATCGTCAAATTTCAAAGGTACACAGATGTTTTTTGAATGATTCACGGTGATGTTCATATCTTTACCCAAACATATAGATGGTGGTGTGATATCCACCGTTAGACCTTTTTGTGACAGATTTGTAGCTGCATTACCAAGAATCATATTGGATAATTCACTAATGGCACTTTTTGCCATATCGTTCAATGCATCTACAGGCATACCCATCATCATCTTAGATGCAATATTACATGCCGTTTCTATACTAATACTGAGTATAACTTGTCCCTTAATATTTCCTGTAACACCTATTATAACAGCTACTAAATCACCTTTGTATTCGGCTTCTTTCAGGTAAGGTTTTTGTAATTTCGTCTCTAACTGACATACATCTCGTAGAATCTTCTGTGCAGCACCAATAAATGGATTAATAAATTCAACATTTACTCCTGACATATGTTATCATCCTTTCAGTTCTAGTAGAATCCCTTCTGTATTAGAAACGTTAAAATACACCTTTACCCCATCGAATATTTTAACAGTTCCTTAGCTAAAAAATATTGTATCATATTACATAGTATAGTTCAACCTTCTACAACGATAAAGTGTTGTTAACTTGTGATAATGTCACCTTAAGATTAATTTTAGAAAATGTCACCTTTGAACACACTCTAATTATGAAAACAGGAATGATTACATTGTCACAAAAACAATTGAAAACCTATAAAGTCATAAATAGCTTTATTGACAAATCCATTACAAGACAGCAAGCTGCTGAGCTTTTGAATCTTTCTACACGCCAGATCTCACGCTTAAAGAAAGGAATAATTGATACTGGTGCTGAATCTCTGATTCATAAAAATACAGGTAGAAAGCCTCCTCATGCTTTTTCAGATGAAAAGAAGGAAATGATTGTTGGAATCCACTCTTCACAAGAATTCCAATCAGTCAATTTCCTTCACTTTAAAGATATACTAGCAGAAAAGTACAAGCTCCACATCTCATACTCTTCTCTTTCTAGTATACTCAAAAATGCAGGCATTCAAAGCCCTAAACGAAAAAAAGTTTCTCCACGTACCCATAGACGCAAACGTAAAGCTCATCCCGGAGAACTTATTCAGATCGATGCTACACCTTATGAATGGTTTGGGGACAATAAAAAATATGCTTTACATGGAGCAATCGATGATGCTACCGGACAAATCGTTGGGTTATATATGACGCAAAATGAATGCCTCTATGGCTACCTTGAAATGATGCGCCAGTGTTGTTTGGCTTTTGGTGTTCCTCAAACCATCTATTCCGATAACCATACCATCTTTCGTTCACCAAAGACTGGAAAGCTTACTGTAGAAGAGCTAATAGCTGGTAAATCCGTTAATCTAACACAGTTCGGACGCTCTATGCACGAGCTTGGTATCGATATGATTTATGCCAAAACACCTCAAGCTAAGGGACGTGTGGAACGCTTGTGGGTAACTCTACAAAGCCGTTTACCCGTTGAGCTTGCAATGCGAAACATTACTACTGTTGAAGCTGCTAATGAATTTTTAAACCATGAGTATAAGGCTATCTTTAATTCTAAGTTCAAAGTAACATCTGAAGCTCATTCGCTCTTTATACCTCTTAAAGATTCTATTGATATCGATACTGTACTATGTGTTAAACATACACGTAAAACAGATAATGCAGGGGTATTTTCCTTTAAAGGCAGATGTTTTCAAATCTTGAATGAAGGATACCCTATTGTTTCAGCTAAAAAAAATATCAAAGTCCTTATCAATCCTCGATATGGCATTAAAGTACAGTGTAAAAACAAGATATTTGATACTATACGCTACTTAAAACCAGCAAGAAAAGATGCCTCAAAAGCGATTAGCAAAAAAGCGATTAAAAATGTTAAACCCCACCTTATTCATAGTTCAGAGGCATGGAAAAAAATATGGTGGGCTGAAGATTTCAATCAATCACTCAAGTTTCTTTATGAAGTCTTCTTCCAAAAACAACAATCTGCAATATAAATACCTTAGGGGTGTACACAGGGTGCAGAGTCCACAAGAGTCAATAGAATCATGGAATAAATGTGCTCCATAAAAAAGGGACATTTTGTCACGATAATAACTACTTTAAAAAGGGACATTTTCAAAAGTTATTGACACCTTCTACAACGATAAAGCCCCTCTAAGATAGAATTTTATTTCATTTAATTATGAAAAGGCTAACCCATGAAAAGTAATTGAGTATGACTTTACCATCTGTTTCAATAAGCATGCACATTATTTATAAAAAAATGATAGAAATTCTTAAGTACATACCCTTCTCTCTTGTTATACTGACTATACCATAAAAAATAATCATCATAAGTATGAAATAATAGGAGGCCTATCATGACTTCAAGAGAATTGGTTTATAAAACGTTGAATTTCGAAAATCCAGAACGGGTACCTCGACAAAAATGGGTACTACCATGGGCACAACATCATTATCCCGTAGAACTTAATCAAATAGGTGAAGATTATCCAGATGATATTATTGGAGCGCCTGGTTATAATAAAGTCAATGACCGTTCAGAAGGCGATCCAACAGAAGTTGGTGAATCCACCGATGCATGGGGATGTAAATTCTTAAACTACCAAAAAGGTATCATTGGTGAAGTAAAAGAACCTTTGGTTAAAGATGACGCATGGAAAGATGTAAACAATGTTCATATTCCAAGAGAGTGGTTAACCATTGATATCGATAAAATTAATGCATTCTGTAAAAACACAGACAAATTTGTTATGGCTGGGGCTTGTCCAAGACCATTTGAACAGCTACAGTTTATTCGTGGTACGGAGAATCTATTTATTGATTTAATGTTAAGGCCACAAGGGCTTCTTGATTTCATGAAAAAAATGCATGCATTTAATTGTGAGCAGTTAACCCTATGGGCTTCAACAGATGTGGATGCTTTGTCATTTATGGATGATTGGGGATCTCAGAATAGCCTTCTAATCAACCCTAAGGTGTGGGTAGAATTTTTTAAACCTATGTATAAAGATTATATCGATATTGCTCATGATCATGGTAAAAAAATCTTCATGCATTCCGATGGTTATATTTTAGATATTTATCCCCATTTGATAGAATTAGGTCTTGATGCGATTAACTCCCAGTTATTCTGTATGCCCATGGAAGAGTTGGCAAAATATAAAGGTAAGATAACATTTTGGGGAGAGATTGATCGACAGCAATTATTACCTTATGGCAGTTTAGAAGATATTAAACATGCTGTTCAACAGGTAAAAAATAATTTATGGGCTCGTGGTGGTTGTATTGCTCAATGTGAGTTCGGACCTGGTGCTAAACCTGCTAATGTTGAGAAAGTATTTGAGACATGGAATCTATGCTTATAGATATCCATAGATTAACAAAACAAAAATAATAGTTGTTATTGAGTTACATCTTTATATTTGGTACACTGATATCATAGATCAAATACGCATAAGAAAGGTAATCTATGATGGATGAACATACCATAAAGATAGACTTATCACACTATAAAGATGATTTTAAACAACTCAATAAAATATGGTATAAAGATATATCGGTTAATGCCATGCGTTTAAGAGTCTTAGGCATTCATTATATGGATAATGGGCCTGAATGGACCATTACACAACACAAGCACTCCTTTTTTGAGTGTCACTACGTGACGAAAGATCATGTTTACACCACTGCCAATGGCATCCAACATAAGGTTACACCAGGGCAGTTCTATCTATTAGCTCCTGGTGTGATCCATGGTCACTGTCAAAAGGATAGGATAGGACATGTTGGTTTTTCACTACGCTTCGAAATAGCACTTCAAAAGCCATTGGATTCCCATCAACTTCATGGCATTCAATCCAAACAGATGATAGACTCCCTCATGCACATTACCCCAGAACCCTATGATGACGATGGCAGTATTATCAACATGATGCTTCAGCTATTGGAGCTTGGGAAAAAAGAGAGCTCGCCACTGGAGTTACAATTAGCTTTTTTTCAAATCATTATCAAGTTAGTGTGTAGCTGTAACAGGTATTTGGTCGATACGCATTCCGATACAGCTCTAAATAAAAATATGATTTATAACAACATTATTCTGACTACCATCCAATTCATTGAAGATAATTATTACCAAGATATTGATGTGAAAGATGTGGCCAACTGTGTTCATCTAAGTTATAGCCACCTTTCAAGGTTATTTAAAAGTTGGGTTGGTGAAACTGTGAGCCAATATATCAAAAAAGTAAGACTTAATAGGGCCATTTATCTGCTAAAGTGCACCCAACAAGATATCACCAGCATTGCTAGAGATGTTGGCTATAATAGTGCCTATTACTTTAGCAATGATTTTAAAAAGAACATGGGGGTATCACCAGGGAATTATCGAAAAACCATTTCAGGACTGTCAGAATAGTATCGTTGAATAATAAAAACAATACAGAGTAAATTTTCAAGATGACAGATAATAACATTTCATAGCTTGCAATATTATGGAATAAGGCTATAATCCTTGACAAACGATAATAGTATAGTATAATAGTTACTAGGTAAGAATTATTATTGAAAGGAGGTAGTCTTATGCAGCAAATGGCAGAATTACTTAAAGCACAAAAACTTAAGGTTACTCCTCAACGACTTGCAATATTCAAAATTCTATATGAAACAACAGAACATCCTAGTGCTGAACATATCTATAAACGCATACAAGCTACTCATCCTACCATGAGTCTGGCTACCGTTTATAAAACATTGGACACACTAAAAAAAGCTGGATTGGTTCAAGAATTTAATGTAGGTGAGGATAGTTTTCGTTATGATGCCAATGTGAACACCCATCCTCACATGATCTGTTTGACATGTCATCAAGTATTTGACCTTCATACAGATAAGTTACAACATATCAAAAAATATGTAGAACCAGAAACGGATTTTGACATTGATTTTGAAAAAGTATTTTTTTATGGCACATGTGCCAAGTGTCAAAAAGCAAAAGAGAAATCATAACACTTAAGGGGCTGTTGTGATCTATAACAATAGGTTATAGATCACAACAGCCCTTTTTACTATTTATCCACTGGTATACCTTTGCGTCATATTAGCTTATACGTGGTTCTACAAATTGGCTAATGCGTTCAATGGCTTTTTTTAAGTCCTCTATACCGTATGCGTAGGAACAACGGATAAAACCTTCACCGCTTTCCCCAAAAGCTGTGCCAGGTACAACAGCCACTTTTTGTTCATGTAACAGTTGTGTGGCAAATTCTTCTGAGGTTAATCCTGTTTCTTTGATAGAAGGAAAAAGATAAAAAGCACCTAAAGGTTCGAAACACGCCAATCCCATTTTTCTAAACCCTTCAATCATCACTTTACGCCGCCCATTATATGCTTTTCGCATTTCCTCAACATCTGGGTCCCCATTTTTTACCGCTTCAATGGCTGCATACTGACTGGTTGTGGGGGTGCACATAATGCCATACTGATGGATTTTTGTCATAGGCCCAATGACTTCCTTTGGTCCTACTGCATAACCCATACGCCAGCCTGTCATAGAATAAGCTTTTGAGAATCCATTAATGATGATGGTACGCTCTCTCATGCCCTCAATGGCCGCAATGGATACATGTTTATCACCATAGGTAAGCTCTGCATAGATTTCATCGGATAATACAATTAAATCATGCTTAATGGCAACCTCAGCTATGGCTTCTAAATCTTCTCGTTCCATAATAGCCCCTGTAGGGTTATTGGGAAATGGCAGGACAAGCATTTTGGTTTTCTCCGTGACATAGGCTTCTACCTCTTCCTTGGTTAAACGAAATTCATTTTCTACCTTAAGGGGTATGATTACAGGTGTTGCCCCAGCTAAATAAGCACATGGTTCGTAGGATACAAAAGATGGCTGAGGAATGAGCACTTCGTCTCCTGGGTTAATTAAAGCGCGAAAAGCTAAGTCAATACCTTCACTTCCCCCCACGGTTATAAGGGTCTCTGTTTTGTAGTCATAATCCAACTGAAATTTTCTTTTTAAATAGTGACATATTTCTTCCCGTAGTTCTAGCATCCCTGCATTGGATGTGTAATAGGTTTTTCCTTTTTCTAAAGAATAGATGCCCTCTTCACGAATATGCCAAGGGGTGTCAAAATCAGGCTCACCAACACCAAGGGATATGGCATCTTTCATTTCAGAAACAATATCAAAGAATTTTCTAATACCTGATGGTGGTATGACTTTTACACGATTAGATAATTTATTTTCCATGATCATGGGGTCACCACCATCCTCTCATCTTTTCGAGTCTCTTCTAATATGATGCCATGGTCTTTGTATTTCTTAAGCACAAAATGGGTTGCTGTACTGAGTACAGATTCCAAAGGTGCTAATTTTTGACCCACAAACAGAGCAACCTCTTTCATGGTTTTACCTTCCAATATAACCGTAAGGTCAAACCCTCCGGACATCAGATAGACGGATTTCACTTCTTTGAATCGGTATATTCTCTCTGCAATTTTATCAAATCCCTGACCCCGCTGAGGTGTTACCTTCACTTCAATTAAAGCCGTGACTTTTTCATTATTCGTTTTTTCCCAATTAATGAGTGTATGATAGCCACATATAATTTTTTCTTTCTCCATGGCGGCAATTTCATTGGCAATATCATCTATTTTTCCTTCTAAGATAGTGGCTAGGTCATCCACCGTTACCTTACTATTATGCTCCAATATTTCCAATACTTCTTGTCTCATAGCTATCCCTCCATTTAATTGTTTTATATAAATTGAACCAAATCCTATGGATAATTGTTTTAGTTCAATATATTTTCTGCATTGATACGATATTTTCTTCATACGCCTGTATTATAACATTATATGCTTAATCAGCTTCTTCCATTATCAAAGTAATGTATTGCAGTGTTGTATTTAGAAGAAAAGTATGCCTAAGCATACAAAATAATCACTTAATCATGGTTGCAAAGCGACTACGTCGCGTCTTGTGAAGCAAGTTGTTTCGTTAAAAGTATCTTGAACATATGAAAATACTTCTTCTTTCACATACTAAATGCAAGACTTTACTTGTATAATAATAAGAAAAGTGGCTACCTATTATCTAAGCCACTTGAGGTATTCATTAATTTCTTAATCCAAGTTTCTTAATCCCATTGTTTATGACTTACCCATCACCTTATACAATTCATCGGTTTTTGGAGGTGTCAAGGCTCGTCGTGTGTCCGATTGTATAACAATTCTGTTCTTGCTGGCCATAATCTTACCAATAATAGTAGCATGAATTCCAGACTTTTGCAACTGTTCAATTAAGCCATTGCCATCATCCGCTGTCATGAGCATACAACCGCTTGAAATAAGCTTGTAGGGATTAATGCCGTAGTATTCACAGATTTCAATGGTGCATTGTTTAACAGGAATATCATCCAGTACGACTTCAAGACCAACATTTGAACATGCGCCTAATTCCCATAAAGCACCAAATACGCCGCCTTCTGTCACATCATGCATGGACGATACACCATGCTTCATAGCCACCCTAGCTTCTTCTACAACGGATAGATGATTCCCTAATGCAATGGCTTCGTCCATGAGTTCACGGTTAAAATGTTTGCTTAACACGTCTTCATGATCTTTAGCAATGATGGCTGTACCTTCCAGGCCAGCCCATTTTGTTAAAATAATGTCTTGTCCAGGTTTTGCCGTACCTGTTAATACCAATTGTTCTTTAGGTGCTTTTCCTATACCTGTAACTGAAATAACAGGCTTATTCACTGCGTTTGTCACTTCTGTATGTCCACCAATAACTTCTATATGTAATGTCTCGCAAACACCGTTAATATCCTGCATTATTTTTCTAAGCTCTTCTTCCATAAAACCCTCTGGTAATAAGATGGTCAATAAGATTCCCACAGGCTCAGCTCCACTTGATGCAAGATCATTAGCAGTAATATGCACGGCCAATGATCCAATGTCTTCTAGAGCTGCTGTAATGGGATCTGTTGATACCACACATACTTCATCGGATTCAAATTGTAAAACTGAACAATCTTCTCCCACATGAGGTCGTACAAGTACTTCTTTTCTACGGGTGCTAAGCTGTTTAAAAACTGAACGCTTAAGGATTGTTTCCGGTACTTTCCCCAGCTTCATCAACATCGACTCCTTCATTGGTATCTGTTGTCACATCTGTATCTATTTGAGCATCTGTGGGATTAACAGGTTGAGGATCAGCATCTGTGTCAGGGTTTGCTGGGGTAGTACTTGAAGTATCATCCTCAGGTGTACTTGAGGTGCCTTCTTGATTACCTTCTACCGGTGAATCAGTACCTTCTTCATTACCCTCTACTGGTGAATCAGCTGTACCCTCACTATTGTCCTCTACAGGTGCACTGGTTGTTCCTTCATTGTTGTCTTCAATAGGCGCCATGGTTTCTACTGTTTCACTGTCTTTGATAGCGTCTACAGGTATAGCTCCATCTTCTGGATTAATGATGACGTCTGCTGGCTGCTTGGTGCCAACGCGAATAATGGACCCTACAGGACGATAATAACTTGAGTTTACCACTTGTTTTTCCACATATTTTCCATCATCGTAAATATATTTATACAGCTTTACTTTATAGCCATTAACGGCTTTACGCTTAACCACTTGGGTTCCAGCTTCTAATGTATCATCATTCACATGGGTTGGCGGTGGTGGCGCAATCTTCTGTATGATAACAGGTTTAAACTGTAATGAACGGGTAGATTTACGCTCATCCTTCCCATAGATACGCATATATACTTTCCCACCTGTTACAAAACTCTCCACATAGATGGGGTATTTTGTACTGTTCTCAAAAACAAAATCAATCTGATTACCAGACATGGTAGCGTCTCTTCCTTTTGCTGTATACGAAACAGGCATGGAATGATTCTGACGTTCTATTATATCAAGCTCAGCAAATAGAGCAGCATTATAGAGTGTACTGGATATTTGACAGACCCCGCCTCCAAGACCATCTTTTATTTCACCTTGGATAATAATGGGAGCTTCTTTATACCCATTGGCTTTATTAATAGGGCTAATCAATACATGGGTTTCTAGGTCTTCACCAGGATGAAGAAGGGTACCATTGATTCTACTGGCTGCAATTTTAAGATTTTGTGTTCGTAATCGGTTACTATTGTGACTGGTACTGTACTCACCTAATACATCCGAAATTGCACCATAATAAGCAGCGGTGTATTTGGGCTGAATTTCAGTTATCACCAGCTCCGCTTCTTCTTTAAAATTATCAACAGCTTCTTTAACAGATGCTACACTACTGGCAACATCAAAAGATAAGCCAATTATTTCATCTTCAATAATAAATTCACCATTTTTTCTATGTATTATAGCATCTTTTGCTTCTACATGAAAGTCATTTTTAATGGATTCGATGAATTCATTTATTTTACCTTGATTATAGCCATTTTCTATGGCAAAATCAATTTGATTTTCTTTTAATTTCATGATAGCGTTATAACGTGTTCTTAATTTCCCAGATTTGAAATGTTGATAAGCTTTATTGACAACTTCCTCAAAATTTGATTTAAATTCAAAGTAATCATAGGGTTTGACATAATGTTTATCTTTATAATGCATGTTTATTTCTTTATTAAAAATATTCTCGTTGATGACGTTACCCACTTTATATAAAGCTTCTTCCTTGGTTAAGCCACCTACATCTACACCTTCTATGGTGATGCCTTCGTATATAACGTCTCTATTTACAATACTCTCCATCTGTTTATTTTGAAGGTAATAATAGGTACCAAATCCAGTACCCATGGCAATAATCACAATAACGACTATGATAATCCATTTTCTTCCCTTATGTGAGTTATTTTGTTTGTCCAATGTCGCATCCTCCCTCTAAATTAACGCCATATATTATCTCTTAATATAATTATACCCTTAATAGTCATTATATTTCTGTCTGCTATAAAAAATGATAGGAGCAAGCCCTAAAATATCATCATCTTTAGCATTATATGGCTATATATAAGCCAAGTCTCATGGGTTACTTGAAACTTGACTTTCTTAAACACAATATGTTTCGTAACAAAGACGAAACATATTGTGTGCAAGATGCACTAACTGTTATCATACCATCCTTGTATAATATTGGAGAAAACTGCTCATTAATGCTATGATTAGGATCATAAAAAATAGACTTCTACAAGAAGCGATTCAGGGATTTACCAAATTCTCTGCATTTTTTTTCATTCAATTTTGTATAACTTCCAACAGGTTTTGAAATGGAGTTCAAATAACTGTTCACACTATGTTGTTCCTGATTACTCAATTCCTGCTCATCCACTTCACCTGCAAAAACTGCTGTTTGATTAATTTCTCCTGGAATGATCTTGGTAAAAGCCTGTATATTTTGTTCTCTTTTTGACCTTAATTCATTATCAGATGCAACCACAAACACAGATTTTGCTTTATTTTCTAATTGTCCACTGTTTTGTTCAACAAACTGACTCATGGATGGAAGAGGCTTATGTTCATAGATAGGCGTTCCTAATATCACATAGTCATAGTTAAGATTACTAATCTGTTCTACGTCAAGAACATCTACATTTCCCCTTATCTCTTTTCCAATCCAACGAGCTATCTTCTCTGTACTACCGTGCTTGGAGGCATATGCAACCAAGACATCTGGTGTTACTCTCTTCATACTTAACACTCCTTTTAGAATCTTCCATAGGGATTCATTATTTCATGGTTTATTCTAGGTTCATGCAGATGTCCACGACATTGTACGAAACCTTGCTTTTATTTTCTCCAATAAAACCTTGAATATACGCCTGCGCACAAATGAAACATTTATACGTTGGTTTTTGAACGTATAGAGTTGTTAAGTACTTCTTATAGCATTAATCGTAAAACACTTACACATGATGAACCAGCAATGTGTTCTTTCTTCCCTCATCAATATATGGTTTGAACATCATTATTTATTGATTAAATTCATGATAGATGTTAATGACCTGTTTAACTATTTTTAGCGAGGATTGTATCCCAAAGAATAAGACTTACTTCACCTCGGGTTACCTTTCGCTTAATATCCCCATTATCACCTTGAGATATAATGCCTAATTGTTTTGCTTTGGTAATATAATTAGTAGGCCAGTCACCTTCAAGATTCTGATTTTTTCCTAAAGCATTAACCATGATGGTCACAACTTCCGCATAACTAATCTGGTCATCGGGTCGGAATGTACCCCCTGGATCACCAACAATTAATTTTAACTTAAATGCTTTTTGAATATCATTTTTAGCCCATGAATCATTTTTTACATCACTAAAGGTTTTAGCGGTACCTGCCACATCTTTTTTGTCATATCCTAGTGTTCTTACTAATAACGCAGCCACTTCTGCTCTTTTAATTGAATTCTGTAATTGCAATGTTCCGTCGGTATAACCTCTCATTAAACCTAAGGTATGTAATTGGTCTCCTGCATATTGCTGCTTATCTGTGACAGCTGTAACGGTATTGGATAATACATGGCATGTTAGCAGAAGGCTTACGATAACGACAAATGTTCTTTTCACTAGTATTCCCCCTCTGTTTTTCAGTAGCTTATGGGTTCACCCAAGAAAGAGGCTGTTATTAATCCTTTCCTTAAGCACAAGAAATCTCACATGCTCGGTTCGTCCACCATTATAACATATATTTGTCAATAATTCGTTACCAAAACATAACATTTGTAATACAGTTTCATTAAAAAAGTATTGGTAAGTTATTAATTCATATAAATACCTAATTCTTCCATAAGCTTTTTAAATTTCGATGGTTTTAAAGATTGTCCCCCATCACATAAAGCATTAATAGGGTCATTGTGAACCTCTATCATAAGCCCGTCTGCGCCTACAGCCAATGCACCTTTTGATAGTGGACTGACCATTTTCCATTTTCCAGTTGCGTGACTTGGGTCAACGATAATGGGCAGATGGCTAATTTCTTTAATGACAGGTACGGCACTAAGGTCCAATGTATTTCTTGTATAGGTTTCATAAGTACGGATACCACGTTCGCACAGAATAACATCTTTGTTACCGCCTGCCATAATGTATTCCGCCGCCATTAACCATTCTTCAATGGTTGCACTTAATCCCCGTTTCAGTAAGATAGGTTTCTTGGTAAGACCTGCTTTTTTGAGTAATGCAAAGTTCTGCATATTACGTGCACCAATCTGTATAATGTCGGCATATTCTGCTACAAGCTCGATGGTATCAAGACAGATGGCTTCAGATACAATGGGTAAACCTGTTGCTTCTTTTGCTTTTTTTAATAACTTCAGTCCTTCTTCCCCAAGGCCTTGGAAGCTGTATGGTGAACTTCTAGGTTTGAAAGCCCCGCCTCTAAGAATGGTCGCTCCTGCTTCCTTCACATCCATAGCAATTTGAATCACTTGTTCCTCCGTCTCCACAGAACAAGGACCAGCCATAACCGTTACGGTATCACCACCAACCGTCGTATCGCCAACCTTCACCACCGTATCTTCAGGATGAAATAGACGATTGGCCAGTTTAAAAGGATGTTGTACCCTTATGACTTTTTCCACATCATCATAGGATTCCAGCTGTTCTTTGCTAAGCATGGTTGTGTCACCAATAAGCCCTAAAATACTATAATTAGAACCTATGGTCTCATGGACTGTTATGCTCATATCTTCCAGTCTTTTTGTTATTTTATTAATAGTCTGTCTTGTTGCTTTTGCTTTCATTACGATTACCATGATACATTCCTCCATATTATTCATTATTCCAAATTTAGTTGCTTTCTTTTATCATGTATTAAAAAAAGAAGCTCCTAAGAGCTTCTTATAATTTTTAACCTTATTTATAAAATTATGAGCATCTTATGATGGTCTTTTCTTCATTCAATTTTTTCAATGCAAAATAACCAGCGCTAAAAAAGAAAAAGCCCCAGCTAAAGCAGTAAAAATAAAATGAAGTTGTTGTGATATTATTCATTAAATCCATCATATTCATCACGACTCACCGTATAATTTTATAGTGTATAGTTAACTACTATATAGAATATTTTATGAAATGTCAAGTGGTTTGTTTACAAAATCATTTGACTTTATATAAATTTTTATGTATATTTATTAATTAACAGCTAGAAAATAGGCGATGAAGATTGGAGTGAACGATATGACCGTATTAAAAGTTGGGTTTCAAGGTGTGAAAGGTGCCTATAGCGAAGAAGCGCTTATACAATTTTTTGGTGATACCGTGGAACCTGTTACCCACAAAACCTTTGAAGATGTCTGCAAAGCACTAGAAGATGATACCATTACATATGGGGTATTGCCTATTGAAAACTCCTCCACAGGCGCTATTACAGATGTCTATGATCTGTTAAATAAATACGATTGTTACATTGTTGGGGAATCCAGAGTTAAGGTAAATCATCACTTAATGGGTATTCCAGGGAGTACCATTGAGGATATAAAAGATGTCTATTCCCACCCCCAAGGCTTCGAACAGAGTAAAGATTATCTAAGCGGATATAATTGGAAGCTTATTCCCTATTATAACACAGCCAAAAGTGCGGAATATGTCATGAATCAAAACAAAAAACAGATTGCTGCCATAGCCAGTAAAAAAGCGGCTCAGATTTATGGTCTACATATTCTAGCCAACCAGATTAATTCAAATCACCAGAATACCACGCGTTTTGTTATATTAGGAAAAAATCTAACATCTGACAATACGTGTAATAAAATAAGTGTTGTCCTATCCACACCTCACAAAGCAGGTGCTCTTTACCATGTGTTAAAACACTTTGCGGAAAATGACATTAATATGCTGAAAATCGAATCCCGCCCTGTAGGTCATACCCCTTGGGAATACTATTTTTATATCGATTTTGAAGGTAATATGAATGACACCATCATAAAAGATGCACTGGCTCATATGTCCAAAGACTGCCATCATTTCAAATTACTAGGTAATTATAAAAAGTCAAACTAAAAAACAACTCTATTGCCCTTATGGGAGACTACATAAGCGTTGTGTCTAAGTCATCTTATATTAAGACTCTGGGTATCTTTGTAACAAGAAAATCATCATCTATCCTATCGATTATATGGATTAACGCAAAAAGACAGCATTTGATTGTTACAGCCAAATCCTGTCTTTATTTATAATAAAAATAAGACAACCGTTAGAAACCCTTTTATATCACAGGGTTCCTAACGGTTGTCCTATTATATCACCTACCACTACAACGTTCTCCACATGCCTCTTATGTGGTAGCCATTAATCTAATACCATCCTAAAACTATGGCATCCTTTACGTTATCCAAATAATGGAATAATTGCTGCTGCCAAAGTGCCGCCCACCATAATCACCGTAATGACAATTGCCAAGCGTTTTACAAGTTTTTTTCTTTTATACATGTTTATCCCTCCACTTATAGACTATCTATTGACACTGGTTATATCTTATCACGTATGAAGTAAACCTTATATCTTATTGAGTTCATATTAATATTATATTATAATAAAGTAATACGTCAAGATTTACTTGTTGGATTTTCTAGAAAAACATACTAAAGAAACGGTGGTGGCCTAATGCCTATACCCATATTTCTCATCTTATTTATTATTTTTGTTATGGTTTTTACGCTGAAAATGCGTAAAGTTGATCGGGATACAGCCTCACAAAAAAAGGCGTACTGGGCTAGAGAAGAAAAATCACTTTTTGTACGAAAAAAAAGTTTGGATAACCTGGATTATATACATCTCACAAAAGAAGAACTTCCGGTTCTAGATGATCATCTTCACCCAGACATCATGGCTGTTCAAAATAAAGTAGTGGCATTACTGCCACAAAAAATGGTGAGTTTTGTAGGTCAATCCAACACAGACCTTAAATTAGCGTATGGTACTGCTAATTTTGAAACCCTATCTCTCTATGAAGAACGTTATAACCACCTTATACGTTTACTATTCAAATGGGGAACCTTACTTCATGAAGCTGGTAAAATACCCGAGGCCATGCAAATACTAGAGGTAGGTGTTCGTATTCATACGGATATAAGTAACCACTATATTCTTCTTGGTGAACTCTACGTAGCACAAAATGACCACCATAAGTTTCAAAAATTATACGCCTTGGTTTTAGAATCAAACTTTATGTTAAAAAACAAAGTGATTCATGCCTTAGATCATATGCGGTCATAATGGAATAAGATGACATACAAAAACGTTATAATAGAAGAATGGTCATATTCTCCTTATTATAACGTTTTAATCGTTATCCTGCTAAAATACAATTAATTTTGTAAAATCAACTACACCTTATCCATATTAATAACTCACATCATGCAATATAAGACCTTTTGCAGGTGCTCTTTCTCCTGCCTTGCTTCTATCTTTAGTGTCCAGCGCTTCGGTGATAGTTTCTTTTGTAAGGGTACCTTTACCAATGTCTATTAATGTTCCCACCATAATACGCACCATATTATATAAAAACCCATTTCCCGTGACGGAAATTGTAAGTTCATGACCTTCTTGTTTTAATTGAACATGATTAATCTTTCTTACAGTGCTTTTCTTAACTTTTCTTGAACAAAAACCTTGGAAATCATGCTCACCAATAAATAATAGAGCTGCTTCTTTCATTTTTTGAAGATGAAGCGTTTCTGTTACAACATGGACATATTTCCTCTCAAATACAGGCGGGTACTCCCCTATCCATATGCGGTAGATATAGGTTTTTTTCTTGGCATGAAAACGACTATGGAATCGTAAATCCACATCTTCAACTTGACAAACACCTATATCCTCAGGAAGGTATTGATTCATGTAATCCATCATGTTCTTGGTGGACTTTTGACAACGGGTATGAAAATTAAAAACCTGCCACCTGGCATGAACACCAGCATCTGTACGACCTGAACCCATTACCTCTATCTTTTCATTTGTCATCTTAGACAAGACATGTTCAATCTTACCCTGTATGGTATGATCGCTGTTTTTTAATCGTTGCCACCCTTGATACTTGGTACCATCATATGCCACAACGCACTTAATATTTCGCTCTACTGCCATTATGTTCTACCTTTCTAATGCAAACAACCCAATCTATGTAGTATGTTTATCTTGCTTTTCCATATAAATGTATGATACGGTCTATGGCTTGGCTAGCCTCACTCTTAGTCAATTCATCAATTTGCTTATCCAGTATGACTTGATGTCTTTTTACCAGTGCAGCTAAGAATGCCTTTTGTTTGGATGTAATGGCTGATGTTTTTGCAGGTTTCCAATGTATAGGTTTTGCGACAAACAATTCTGGATGCTTTTCATAATAATCTTGTTTTAACCTGTTGAACAGTTCATATGTACAATAAGCATCGTTATAAGCGCGATGCCCATTAAGATAATCAATGGCATAATGCTTACATAGCGACGAAAGCTTTCGACTAGGTAATTCACAAAGTACTTTTCGAGCTATGGTCAATGTGTCAATGGCATGCTTCTCAAATACCAATTTATGTCTTAAAGCATTGGCTTTAATAAAACTAAAATCAAAGGCTATGTTATGACCCATTATGACGAAATCACGGCAAAAGTCAATGAACTCTGGTAACACGTCTTCAATCATTGGCTCATTTTTCACCAGCTTATCTGTAATCCCTGTTAGAGCAACAATGTTATTGGGTATGACCACCTCTGGGTTAATCAGTTGGTTAAATTCTTCAACGACCTGATTATTGACAACTTTTATCGCACCAATCTCCGTAATGCGATGATTGGTTGGACTGATCCCTGTGGTTTCAATATCAAACACGACAAAACTTTCCATAATACACCTCTAGTCCATACAACGGAGTATATGATGAATATCACATAACACCAACTGTATTTCTTCTTTTAAATCCATAAAAAATGTGTCCGGTATGTCCTTTTCATGACGATAGGCGTCTTCTAGAAGTCTTGATATCTCTTCCAAGTGGGTTGCACCAAGGCTGCCACAAACACCTTTTAAGCTATGGGATAAAATACACGCTTCGTCATACTTCTTCTCTTTGTTTAATGCCGTCAGTTCTTCATAAGCGTTGGCATATTTGCTTCTAAAACCTACCAATATAATTCGGTATAATTTCGTTGAATTGCCCAACTTCTCCAGTGCACTTTTATAATCAACTTTTTCAGATTTTACATTATGAATGCTCACGGCACTAATACCTCTCTTTACATGAAAGTCAAGATTATATCCTTATTCGTTAAGCAGCGCTCTTATCTTGTCAATTAACATGGAACAAGCTACTTCATTATGTCCACCTTCAGGAATAATAATGTCAGCATGTTTCTTACTAGGCTCCACAAATTCTTCATGCATAATCTTCACAGTATTAAGATACTGGGTAATAACAGAATCTAAATCTCTGCCTCTTTCTTTTACATCACGCAGTATTCTTCGAATAATACGTACATCTGCATCTGTGTCCACATATACCTTTATATCCAAGAGCTCCCTCAGCTCTTTGTTTTCAAATATCAATATACCTTCAATAATAATCACTTTTTTTGATTCAACTTTAACCGTTTCTTTCATCCGTGTGTATTCTGAAAAACTGTAAATTGGTCTTTCAACGGAATCACCCTTTTTCAAAGCTTTTAAATCATCAATTAACATGTCCGTATCAAATAAATTAGGATGATCAAAATTCAATTGCTTGCGTTCTGCTAACGGTAGATGATCATAGGCTTTGTAATAATAATCATGGGTTAGTGCAACCACTTCATCTCCAAGTACATCGTTCAGTTTCTTAACAAGAGTGGTTTTTCCTGAACCCGTTCCTCCTGCAATCCCTATTATGATTGGCTTTTCCATCGTTATCCTCCTATTTCATCCATGTTAGTATACCATATAATAGATTTTATATTTACTCTTTCTATATTTATCCATAGCCAATTTATGCTTCTTAATTTATCTCAGGCTGTAAGCAATCCAATTAAGGCTAAACATTATGAACTGCCTAACCTTTAACTATTATAGTATCATGATTTAGGGTATTTTACAATATCTACAGTCTGCTTCTACTAGGGGTACGCCATAGAAATTATCCATCTGTATTTGTAAATTATTTTTCACATAACTTGTACCATTTTAATATAGTTTAGTATAAGGAAAAAGAAAATTTATAAGAAAGGAGAAATGAAAATGGCGATAAAGCATGTTCCAAGTGAATTTCCAACGATTAATGAAGCGTTAGCGAATGCAAAACCTTGCGATACCATCTTGATTGCTAGTGGTGTGTTTACTAATTTTGGTGACACCGTTATACCTGCTAATTTAAATACTATCCGCATTGTGGGTGAAGGTTTTGACAAGACGATAATCGATGGAAGTGCCTGCCCAGATTCTGTTGGTATAACCCTATCTGAATCATCATTTATAACAGTAGAAAGTCTTACTTTAAAGGGATTTAATGATAACGGCATATTAGTGAGATCTAATAACAACATTATCAATAATGTCAGAGTCATGAATACTGAGTTGCCTTTTGCCAATAAAGATGGTATACGCATTGAAGGCAGCTATAACATGTGTATTAATTGTCAATCCATGAATAATGGTGCTGATGGTATAGGTGTATCTGGTGATAATAATTATATTATCCAGTGTAGAGTATCCAATAACAATATTGATGGTATAGGAATCTCTGGGTCGAATAATCTTATGTTTGGTAATATAGCTGAAAACCATACCAATTCTGGTGATGGCATCTTTAGTACTGACCCATCAAACATCTATATCAATAACATAGCAAGGTTAAACAGTGACGATGGTATCGATTTAGAATCAAATAACAACCTACTACTCTTCAATGTTTGTTCTCATAATGGTAATGATGGTATAGAAGTTTCCTCTAATAATATAGTGTGGGGCAATAAAGTCACTGAAAATCTAAATGGTATTGGTACAAGCAGTGATGATCGTTCTAACATAATAGACGAAAACATGTGTACAGACAATATTGAAAACGGCATGTTGATAGATGGCGATAGCAATATTATCGATAGAAATTGCATGGCAGATAATGATGAAACAGGTATTTTCTTAGGCTCAACCTCAGAAGATAATTGTTATCGATCAAATCTTATTAAAAATAATGGAACCAATGTTATTGATAAAGGCACTAATAATGTCATGGATTCAAATATCATAAAAAAACCTAAGAAGAAAAAGCCGTGCCATTAAATCCCCCTCAATAAAATACCAAAGGATATACAATCACAGTCAAAGGAAAACCCACAAATAGTTATATGTGGCGTTTTCGGGATAATACATTTTCTGCACAATTGGCATATTTTAACATAATAAAATCTGCTTAACGTTTATAAGCAGATTTTATTGCAATCCATATATTCTTGTATTTTCTTACTTTTATAATCATTTCTAATGGTTAATATATTCTTGTTAATAATTCTTCGCTATTATAGTGGACTCTCACACGATATAGATCATGATCCCATGATTGCATTAACCTTTCATCCGTAATGGGTAGAACTTCAACTTCTATAGGTTCAATGGCACCAATAAATTCAATCTTAACATCCTTATTAATATGAAGACAATTACCCATAATTCTAGGCTTATTATACAAAATCATATTGGTTATCCACTTATGCTGTTCCTCAGAACCCGCTTGAATTTTATCTTCTATTTGTACATAGCCACTATTGAATAATGCTATTGTTCTCATATAACTTTTACAATTAGCCTCTAATGGATAGGCTTCTGTCAGGTTCATCTGGATGTAATCACTGTTTTCATCCCTGTTGATGGTCACGTTTTTTGCGCAATGTTTTTCTCCTGGCAACTGCATCTGTCCGTTTATTGTTGGCAGGTTATGATAATCGGATTGCATGGTCCATATGCTATACCGATCCTGTGAGAATGTCTTCCCTTGATATGTTTCAACACCTATATCCACAATGACGGGCTGATTATCTTTAAACAGTATATAACTCCCCGTGTCATTATGATTATGACTATCCGCATTATCCCCTGCTTTGACAGCCAGATAATAAGCATCTTTTCTTCTAATCCAAAGCCCTACACTTTCATAATACTTCTCACTGACTGGTTGAACGGGATGTGTTCTATAACCCATCACTTCATCATGTTCAAATAACTTCTGGAGATTGTAGAAAAGATTACTCTCTTCTTCTAACATACGATCATTCGCTTCTTGATAATCCACTGCTGCATAGTTCATTAACTGCTGATTATGGGTACTCTTACCAAAAAGGTATTCCTTTATACCCGATGGTCCAGGTACCGCAGAACAATCAGCAAAATTCACATAGTATGAACCGTGAATATGCACATGAAAAATATACTCCGCTATATTATAAATCTTAGTCTCTTTATAGACATCTAAGAAATGACCACCTGTTATACCGTTCATGCATTCAACGGCTGTAAAAAAGCATAACCCGGATTTACGATAATAAATAGCACCTTCATCACAACAACCGTCATCCCCATATTCTTTCAGAAAGTAATCCATGCTCTTGGCAGCCTTTTGGAAAGCCTCTTGTCGCTTCGCTTCTGGCCATTCAACGAGAAAGAACGTTAATAAAATATTCTGGGTACACCAGACTGTCCAGTTATTCATGGGTTCGTCACCTCTGCCCATCCACCAAAAGTGCTCTGATAGATATGGCTCGATTATGCGACGCCCTAGCTCTGATTTTATGCGTTTCCTAATCAATGGGCAAACAGCATCTAATTGTTCGCCTAACACATAATCAATGGTAGCCAGAAGGGCACCTGTTTCACATGAGAAAAGAGCTAAAACGGGTCGGTCATAATCTGCAAGCAGTGAGCCTTTAGCATCACGCTTATACGTGTTATGAGCAGGAAAGTGCCATGCGGTTTCTTCGCAGATTGCAAAAATCCCATTAACAATATCTTTTAAATAGGTTCCTTGGTTTTCGATACATTCTGCTAATACCAAAGCATTAATGGCGTAACGAATATGGAAATATTGCTTCTCATAAGCTTCTCGATTCCCGTCTTCTCCAAAGCGCATAAACATGGCAGCTGTTAGCCTTGGGTAATCATAGCCACTATACTTATTCGCAATATCCAGTGTGTATTGTTTTAAGTCACCATCCAACTGTTCCCATTTGTGTCGGTAGGATGCCTTTGGATAGGGTTGATAATCCTTTAATTTTTTTGTATACAAGACGGCTCTATCATAGATCATATTTTCTGTATAACAAATATATAAAACAACCTCTATATTTGCATACAAACCTCCTCTCTCTGTGAATCTATAGGGTTAATCATTACCCTTTCATCCCTGTCATGGCTACTCCCTCAATAAAATACTTCTGAGCTAATAAGAAAATAATGAGAACGGGGATCAGGGCACATACAGATGCCGCCATAATAAGAGAATACTCCGATGTATATTCCGTTATGAATTTTCTAATCCCTAGCTGTATGGTTTTATTCTTATCGGTATTTAAATAAATAAGAGGTCCAAGAAAATCGTTCCATACAAATACAAAAGTAAAGATGGATAATGAGGCAAGGGCAGGTTTAGCCAGTGGTACCATGATTTTTGAATATATTTTAAATTCACCCATCCCGTCAATCCTGGCGGCTTCTAACAGCTCATTGGGAATGTTTAAATAATATTGTCGTAATAAAAATACACCAAAGGGACTAAATGCCTGTAATAAAATAAGCGCCATATGTGTATCTGTCAAATGAAGGTTTTTCATAATAATGAATTGAGGAATCATAACCACCTGAAAAGGCACCATCATGGTTGCTAGATACCCAAGAAACAGAACCTTTTGTTCTGGGAAATCTATTTTTGCAAAGGCATAGGCAGCCAGACTACATGTAATGAGCTGAAGGATGGTTATAACAACGGTTAACTTGATGGTGTTCATATAATATGTTGCAAAATCAATTTTCTCCCAAATAACAATGTAATTACGCCAGACAGGCGCATCTGTAATCCATTGTATGGGAAATGAAAAAACATCTTTTTCACTTTTAAGTGACGCCGATAACATCCATAGAAATGGTAGGACCATGGAAATGGATGATATACATAGAAGTGTATATAAGATAATTTTCCTTCTTAGTTCATGTAATTTACCCATTTTTCCTGCCCCCTATATTGTATGATGGTCACGATTAATATAAATATAAATAAGATAACAGCTTCCGCAGAGGCATAACCAAACTTAAAATTTTTGAATGCATCTGTATAGATTTTATAAACCAGCACGCTGGTAGCTCTACCTGGTCCACCTTCTGTCATGATGAAGACTTGTGCGAATACTTTAAAGGAGCTAATGATGCTGATAATCACCACGAAGAACATGGTTGGTGAAATCATGGGCAGTGTTACATACCTGAATCGCTTCCACCCATTAGCCCCATCGATCTTTGCTGCTTCATATAATTGGATGGGTATGGCCTTAAGTCCTGCAATAAACATGATCATATAGTAACCAAAGGATTTCCATACACTCATGAATATCACAGCTGGCATGGCCCAAGTGACAGATGATGTCCATCGAGGTGGATTAGCAATACCGATCTGCTTCAACACCATGTTAATGGGTCCAAAATCCGGATGATACAAAAATTGCCACACAACGGCTACAGCAACGATAGATGATATATGTGGAAAAAAGTGCAACGCTCTAAAAAGTTTGATGCCTTTTAACCCTTCATTCAATATAAGTGCAAAGGCTAGTGCAAATACAATAGTAAGGGGTACGGTTATAGCTGTATAATATAGGGTATTCAATAACGATATTCTAAACCCCGTATCTTTGAATAACTTAAAATAATTAGAAAGACCAACAAATACAGCTGGTCTGGCACTGTCCCATTCCATAAAACTGAGTAAAAAAGCATAGACTACGGGTATCAATGTAAAAACAATAAAGCCAACAAAGTTCGGTGCTAAAAAAGCATAAGCTTTCATTCTATTTCTTCTAATAATGGTTTTATTCTGTGTCATGTTTCACTTCCTATCTCTTTAACTTATACGCATCAACATGTATAACAGGAGCCACTCCGTTCCTCACTAGAAGTTTTCAATACCTCGTGATATGTGAATGTTCCCTAGGGTATTATTCTCCAGGGCATAACAAAAGAGGCTTCTCAAAGTAATCATGAAGAATGGCTTAGATGAGATAGCCCTTTTGTTCCCTACTGAACGGATGATTAAGCTATATTATTATTTGTTTTGTTCAATGATTTCATCTCTTCTTGATTCCATATCTGCTATGGCGTCGTCAATGGACTTATTACCTGTTACGACCAATTGTATTTCTTCATCGACCATTTTACTTAGAAGTGGACTAAGCTTATCAGAAGGCCATTCCATAAATATATGCTCCGTTTCAAGGGCTATTTTACCGTCTTCTGGAAAATATTCATTCTGGACAAATCGATCCATTACGGCTTCATTAATGAATGCTGGCATAATTAGCAAATCAGCTAAATGCTTAGCACCCTCTTCGCCGGATACAAATTTGATGAATTCCCAAGTCTCTTCTTTATGTTTTGAGGTTGTGCTTAACAACATGGGTGAAACACCACCAATGGTTGCTTCTGCTTCATCTTTTGTCCATGTTGGCATAGGTGCAACACTCCAATTGTACTGTTCATCACTTATACCTTGTGATTTCATCTTCGCAAACTGTGACATTTGCCAGGTACCCATATAAAGCATACCTACATTACCTTTTTCCATCATACCTGCATAATGTGAACCCATGGATTTATTCGTTGCATAGTCTTGAGCGGATTTGTCTTCAAGTTGAATACCTTTTAATAATTCTAGACCATCCTTTAGCATGACGTAATCACCGGATACAAGATCGCCCATATTTTTTTGCAACCCTTGAAGAAAGTATACGCTTGCCCAAGTATGAATATAGGTACCATATTCTTTGGTTGGTCCTTCACCGGATGTTAATTGTTTGGCTACTTCTCGATAGTCATCCCAAGTCATATCTTTTGTAGGATAATCAATGCCGTGTTTGTCGAACATATTTTTGTTATAAAATAACAACCAAAAATCTTTTCTATAGGGTAATCCATAAATCTTATCATCAATGTTAACGGTATCCATGGTTGCACCATAGGGAACTGTATCTATTTTATCTGCTTCTATGTAGGTATCAAGGGGGTCAATTTGTTCTTTTGTTACATAACCACCAAGGTCAGAAATTGTTTTGCAAAAGAAGGTATCAATGGTTTCACCACCTGCTAACATAATGGCTAACTTATCGCCATACTCTTTTGCAGAAATATCCAGAACATCAATTTTAATCCCTTCATTTTCTGCTTCATATCGTTCGATTAATGGTTGAAGACCAGAATTCTCATAATCCCATAGGGCAAATCGAATGGTAATATCTTCTTGCTGGTCTTTTTTTGTAGAAGAAGATGCTTGACCCCCTTCTGAATTTTTACCACACCCTGCCAATGACAACAATAAAGTAATAACTAACAATAACGATAATAATTTTTTCATTTTTACTACCTCCACAGTATGTTTGGTTTACTTCATCATTATACCAACTTCAACTGGGCAGAACCTTCCACTATGTTGTGATTTGTTATCCTATCTTATGTATTCCACCCCACAAGCAAGCCAAGCCCATTACTGCTGTCATAAGTACACATGATCAGGTTATACAATCTTTGGATTCTTGCACTATTTACATAATGGGTGCGTTACGACTTCTAAATGCCTTAGGTGTTGTACCCATCTGCTTCCTAAAAACCCGATTAAAATAATGCACATTTTTGTAGCCTATTTCATCGCTTATTGCATATATCTTTTTATCTGTCTGTATGAGCAGTTCAATGGCTTTGTCTATTCTCACCTTTGTCACATAATCCGAATACTTCATCTTTTTCGTTTTATGGAAGATCGTACTCAAATATGTTGGATTCAAATGAACGCTGTTGGCTACATCACTCAAGGATATATTCTGGTTATAATGCTTCTTAATAAATGCTTCTGCTTTCACAATAATTCTTGAAATGTCATCACTGTTCATGACATCAAATCTTTTTGATATCTCAGCCATTAGACCTGCCAGCCATTCTTCAAATTCAATATAGGTTTCAATGGTGTTCAGGTGATGATGGTTCATCCTATCCTCATCACATGCCTCAATCTCTAAACACTTTCTATCTTGTACAAATTCTTCATAGGCGTACAACATGGAACTGGCCAATTTAATCCATGCATTAACGGTATATTTCTTTTGTTTGATCAAGAGTTGTAATTCATGATGATATTTATTTAAGGCTATAAAATCGTAACTGCCCAATACCTTAGCAAAAGATGCTATACAGGTATTCATATGAGGCAATTGGTCACTCAGCACTAACCGTTCTTTTTGCTTCCTGATAAAAACTTTCCCATACCCGCATATGATGCGATAGTCAAGAGCCTCATTAGCTTCCATATAGCCTTTTTTGAACCCCTTCAATGTATTGTCACCTTCACCAATGCCAATGGCACATTGGACATTAAGATACTGATATAGCATCTCAATGATACGACTCCCCATGAAATGAATGGCATCCATTGATGTGTCATAGCCCATTTTATGTGTAAAGCACAGGAATAGATGACTGCCTTTCACATCAAATGCATAACCCGTAAATTCTTCATTCATAATCTCGCTAGCAATATTACGTATGGCGAATTGATGAGTGTATATCTTATGGGGTTCAATGACAACACCATGTAATGGCTTCGTCATGATGCCCAAAAAAAACAGTTGATGATGATGAAAGGTCATATCTAAGAGCTCCTGCTCCTTTTTAAAACTATCTTCACTGATTAGAACACCGCTAATGACTTTACGAAACAGCTCATTTCTTAGAGCACCAATATTTTTTTTGATTTGTTGTGCATCTGTGGTATGGTCCTCTTGACTGGTATGCTCTATTTGTTGTTTTAACTGCTGAATGACTGTCATGAGGGATTGACTATCTACTTCCACTTTTAATAGGTAGTCTACTGCACCTAGCATGAGTGCTTCTTTTACATAGTAGAATTCATCATAGCTGCTAAGGACAATAAATTTGATATGAGGGGCAACATGCTTTGCTTCACGGATTAACTCAATGCCATCCATAATGGGCATCTTAATGTCTGTGATGACAATCTCTGGCTTCTCACTGATAATGAAATCAAGGGCTTCTCTACCATTACCCACTTCCCCAATTAATTCAAAACCATAACTGGCCCAGTCAATCATGGATTTAATACCAATTCTTACGATGGCTTCATCATCCACTAATAATACTTTCATTTTTTCTCACCTTCTATGTATGGGAATCGTATGATTACATCCGTATAGGTCTTGTTATCACTTTTAATTTCAAGTCCATAGGAATCACCATAAGTCAGCTTAATACGTTTATTAATATTATAAATACCAATCTGATTTAACCCCTTTGCTTTTTTCTGTTCCTGTTCATCAAATAACTTCTCCATGTTTTCTGGTGACATACCCACACCATCATCTCTTATGGATATGACCACATGCTCCTCTACCTTAACCACTGAAATATGTATGGTTCCAATACCCTCTTTGGGCTCAATACCATGAAAAATGGCATTTTCTACAATGGGCTGCAGCATGAATCGAAATACCTTACACCCATATAATGAATCCTCCATATCATCTTTTATAAGACGTATCTTACCTTTATATTTAATCTTTTGTATATGCACATAATCGTCAATATACCTTATTTCTTCTTCTAGTGGAATCAGTTCATCCGCACTACAGAGGACGGATCTAAGCAATCTGCTAAACCGTGTCACGATCTGAACAATACCTTCAGCCCCCTGCATGGTTGCCATCCACTTTATTGAATTCAATGTATTATAGACAAAATGGGGGTTAATTTGATATTGCAGTAATTCAATACTCATCAACCTTTTTTCATTCTCTTTTTCTATATTTTCTAGGATGAGGTCGTTAAGTCTTCTTTCCATAATACTGATATTCTGGCTTAGATGTCCCAAATCGTCATCAGCCTCAACGACTGTATTGGCATCAAATTCACCCATGGTAATTTTTTTTACTTTGTCAATGAGTTTATTAATAGGTTTTGAAAACGTATTGGACAGCAGAATGACAAAAAACATGATCAGGACAGCGACGCATGCGATAATCAAGAGTAAGGTTTTTGTATATTCCAAACGTTGACTGCGAATAACAGTCATTGGTATTTTTTCAACAATCCACCAGTTCTCTGAATCTAGCTTTTGCTTAATGATTAAGTAATCCAAGTCACCATCTTTTATCTCGATATAATCCTTATGGGATTGTTGAAGCTTATGAAACCAATCCGTATGCACAACAGATGTGCCATGATACACGGCGTCATTAGAAGCAATGATGCTCCCGTATTCATTGATTAAGAATAACCACTGGTTTTCTTGAAAATCAATGCCTTCAAATGTATCTGAAAAAATAGCAGGTTCAAAAAATAAAATAACACTTGCCTTCTTATTGCCTGTGTCTAGACTATAAATATTACGGTACTGAGGGATATAATAATTATTGGGTGATGCCATTTGCCGGTACTCAATGATATCACTCCATATGACTTTTCCACTTTTTTCAGCGGAAACATCTGCCCATACCTGACTATCAAAAAGTTCTTGTCCAGGTAAGATAGAAGCACTGCCATTTCTTAGTTCCAACCCGTTCACACCAACAACCACATAAGTTATGGCATAATCCAATATGGGTAAGAAAGCATACTGCCACTCAATACTAATAATAGCTTGTTTTTTTGTTTCGTCAAACTCCGACAACCCAACAAAACGCCTTGCTAATAAATCTTGTATGGAGCGGTCCGTAAAAAACCAGTTTGTTATTTGGGCTGTTTGCTGCAGGTTATTTTCGATATTAATTTTCACAGTGGTGATTGTATTTAGATTAGATTTGTAGATATTATCGATAAGTGTTCTATTGGATATTTGAAAAAGATAAACCCCGAGAATAAGTGAAGGTATAATTGCTACAAGAATAAATGCCATGATTAATTTGCTTTTAAATGTGCGAAATACATGTTTTTTCAAGTGGGTGCCCTTCCCTCTATGTAGTTATGTGATCTATATTCATGTATCAATTCTAGTATATCATTGTTAATAACTCGATAATCGTGTTATACTGATATAAAATATGCGTATCTTTGGAAAATTAGGAGGAAGCCATGTCCGAACATCTTATGTCGTCTCAACATAACGAAATACAGGTACTCCACGCCATATCCAATGACTGGAGTATGGTTAATGCTCATTTTCACGACAAGTATGAATTAAATCTCTCTATCTCTGGCGGTAATCGCTTCTTTGTTAATGATACCGTCCACATTACTGAGCCAGGGGATTTATTCTTTTTGAGTCCCGAAGACCTTCATAAAAATCTGGTACCACAACATGTAACTTATGAGCGTTATCTTATTTTTTTCACACCAAAGTCCATGGCATGTTTTGACACCTGTGGTACAGACTTATTCGAAATATTCAAGCGTCCTCACCCTGAGTTTAACAACAAACTGTCCCTTAATCAAGAACAATTACTGGAAATCACTACCCTCTTAGATGATATCATCTACCATGCGACATGCAGATATGCCAATCTTATACTCTACAAAAAAATAAAAGTGGCGGAACTCTTGCTTTTAATCCACAACATCTACCATAATCATAGGAACCCTTATCCCATGAATCCAGATACCATAAGCAAAAAAGTCCACTCCATTATCGATTACATTAACCTGCATCTATCTTCTAAGCTAACCATTGACCATCTTGCCAAGCAATTTTATATAAACAAACACTATCTCTGTGACATTTTTAAGAAAGAAACGAATTTTACCATTAACCAGCATATTACCAACAAACGGATCATTAAATCAAAAATCCTGCTAAAAAAAGGTTTGACCGTCACAGAAGTTACAGCCGCTATCGGCTATGAAAACGATTCCCATTTTATTCGCACCTTCAAAAAACTTGTGGGAATAACCCCCAAACAATATGCTTTAAAACATCCTCATACCAAGGACAACCTTTGATGTAAGCACAGAGCCAAAAATGTTCTGACGTAGGACTTTATATAGATTTTCCTAGCATAAGCGGTGTCTCCCAAATCATGTGAGACACCGCTTATATATTATTATTTTATGAATTAGAGGTTTCAGCTAGACTACCTGTTGTTTTTTCAAAGTTTTTGAAGGCAATGGATAGCATCAGTTTAATCCGATTAAGCTGATTCACTTCACTTGCTCCAGGGTCATAGTCAACCACAAGCAGATTGGAATCCTTATACTTTTCTTTTAGTGCCCGTATCATCCCTTTACCTGTTACGTGATTGGGCAGGCAAGCAAAAGGCTGCATACAGACGATATTCTTAACGCCACTATCTAATAATTCTATCATTTCCGCAGTTAAAAACCACCCTTCTCCAGCATGATTACCTAGGGAAAGGATTTTCTCTGCTCCTTCTGCCAACTCCTGTATGGTTCTACAGTCTTCAAATCGCTTACTCTTTTTAAGGGCTTCTCTTGAATACTTTCTAAAAGCTTCCACGTAGCGAATCCCTACATTAGATGCTAACGCATGCCATTTGCTCTTACCAAGGTATTTACTCTTAAAATTCGCATTAAACACACTGTATAGAAAGAAATCGATAAGTCCAGGTACAACCGCTTCTCCCCCTTCACTTTCAATCACTTTTACAATCTGATTATTAGAATGGGGGTTGAATTTAACAAATATTTCACCTGTTAAACCAATCCGAGGTTTTTTAATAGAACGAAGGGGTATCTTATCAAAATCATCCACAATACCTTGAATGATATCCTCTTTGATAAAACTATCATTCGTGATATTCGCTATACAAATCTGTTTCCATTTAGCATGGAGCTTCTCCACAGAACCTGGTATCTGCTCATAAGGTCTTGTGCGATAGATCAATTGCATGAACAGGTCACCATATAAGATGGACATGATCATCCGATTAATCATGGTAATGCTCAGCTTAAACCCAGGATGCCGTTCCATGCCCACAGCATTAAGGGATAATACGGGAATATGACCAAAACCTGCATCCCGTAAGGCTTTTCTAATAATGGCTATATAGTTTGTAGCTCGGCATACACCACCTGTTTGGGATATGATAACAGATGTATTTTTAGGGTCATAACCATCATGTTTTAGTGCACATAGAATCTGACCGATAATCATGATGGAAGGGTAACAGGTATCATTGTTGACATATTTTAATCCCTCTTCCATGACCCTTTCATCCACACCTGGAAGGATTTTCAGCCGATAGCCACAGCTTTTTACTGCCTCCTCCAGTAATTCAAAATGTATAGGCGATAGCTGAGGTGCAAGGATGGTATGCTTTTTCTTCATCTCCCCAGTAAACAGCACCCTTTTTGGAAAATCATGTATCAGCATAGGCATGATCCTGTTTTTTTCTCTTTCTTTCATGGCCGCCTTTAGAGAACGAAGACGTATACGTGCTGCTCCAAGGTTATTCACTTCATCGATTTTGATTAATGTATAGAGTTTATTATTGTTTTCCAATATCTCCGCTACCATATCTGTTGCAATGGCATCTAAACCACATCCAAATGAATTAAGCTGTACCACTTCCAAATAATCCGTTGTGCTGACGAAACTGGCTGCTTTATAAGCTCTTGAATGATAAGTCCACTGATCCACCACCCTAAGGGGATTATCGATCTTACCTAAGTGAGCAACGGAATCTTCCGTCAATACAGCCATACCTAGATGATTAATCAATTCTGGAATACCGTGATGAATCTCTGGGTCAATATGATAGGGCCTGCCACATAATACAATTCCCTTCTTCCCATGAAGTCTCAGGTAGGCTAAAGTTTCTTCACCTTTTTTTCGAATATCTTCCTTAAATATCTCATTTTCTTCCCAAGCCAAGCTCAGGGCTTTGTCTACTTGTTTCTTACTGACACCATACTTCTTAAAGGTATCATACAGCACCTTTGATAGGGCGTGCTTATTGTCCAAGGTAACAAAGGGGTTAATGAAATCTATATGTTTCTCTTTTAATATGTCCATGTTGTTCCTGATGACTTCTGGGTATGAAATCACCAACGCACAATTCAAATGATTATCGCTATGACTAAACTCCTTCTTCTCATAGAAAATACAGGGATAAAAAATCATATCCACTTCTTGTTCAATCAAACTCATCATATGACCATGGGTTAACTTTGCTGGGTAGCAGGCTGATTCGGACGGTATAGTTTCCATGCCTTTTTCATAGATTTTTTTATGACTTCTAGGGGATATCTGAACACGAAATCCTAATGCTGTCAGGAATGTAAACCACAGAGGATAATTCTGGTAAATATTCATCACCCGAGGTATGCCAATTACTGCTTTAGCTTGTTCTTTTTTTATAGGCTCATATTGGAATAAACGCTTGTATTTATAATCGTATAAATTAGGTAATTCATTGGATGCTGTCTCCTCACCACTACCCCGTTCACAACGGTTGCCGCTGACGAAGCGAGAACCGTCTTCAAAAGTATTGATGGTTAAAAAACAATGATTAACACACAGATTACAACGTCTATGATCCACTTTACTTGTAAAATCAGTCAGCTTCTCTTGTGTGAGTAAACTGCTCTTTTCGCCTTCAACATAACGCTCTCTTGCTAATAAGCCACAGCCATATGCGCCCATCATCCCAGCAATGGTTGGTCTTACTACTTCTCTTCCCGAAATATGTTCAAAACTTCTTAGTATGGCTTCATTATGGAAAGTACCACCTTGGACAATGATTTTATCGCCCATTTCCTCAGGATTTTTGATTTTAATTACCTTTTGCAAGGCATTGTTAATCAAAGAGTAAGAGAGTCCAGCAGATATATCGCCTACCGTAGCCCCTTCTTTCTGGGCTTGTTTCACTCTTGAATTCATAAATACGGTACATCTGGAACCAAGGTCCACCGGCTCTTTCGCAAATAAAGCTTTTTCACTAAAAGCTTCTACTGTTAGATTCAGCGATTTAGCGAAGGTCTCAATAAAAGAGCCGCACCCTGAAGAACAAGCTTCATTGAGCATGATATTTTCTATAATACCGTTTTTTACTTTCAGACATTTCATATCTTGTCCGCCAATATCCAATATAAAATTAACACCAGGTAAGAATTGCTCTGCTGCTTTGTAATGGGCTACGGTTTCAATCTCACCAATATCAATTTTTAATGCACGTTTAATAAGACCTTCGCCATAACCTGTTACAGCTGACTTTGCAATGACTGCACCTATAGGTAGTTTATCGTATATATCCTTAATCACGTCAATGACAATCTGAAGGGGCCGCCCTTCGTTACTGCTATAATGATCATAGAGTATCTGTCCTTCATCACCTACTAAAACAACCTTTGTGGTTGTGGAACCCGCGTCAATACCCAAAAAGCACTTACCCGTATAGGCAGATAAATCTTCTTTCCTCACACCTGCTGCCCCATGTCTTTTTCTAAACTGTTGAAGCTCTTCTTCATTAGAGAATAAAGGTCTTAGACGCTTTACTTGATAGTCGTTACTCTTCTCTAATGCATCCATTCGCTCATAGAGCTCTTTAAATGGAAATGGCTCATTCTCTTTGGAACTAATGGCTGTCCCTATGGCAATAAAATAGTGTGAGTTAAGGGGAAATATGATTTGATCTTCCCTTAAGTGCAGGGTTTCAACGAATCGCTTTCTTAACTCGGAAAGAAAATAAAGGGGTCCTCCCAGAAAAGCTACATTTCCTTTAATAGGCCTTCCACAGGCAAGCCCACTAATGGTTTGGGTAACAATACTTTGAAAGATAGAGACAGCGATATCTTCTTTTGCAGCACCTTCATTAAGCAGTGGCTGCACATCACTTTTAGCAAAAACACCACATCTTGCGGCAATGGGGTATATGTTTTTATAATTTTTTGCAAGCTCATTAAGTCCATGGGGGTCTGTCTTAAGTAAGGATGCCATTTGATCAATAAATGCTCCTGTACCACCTGCACAAGTACCATTCATGCGCTGTTCAACACCATTTGTAAAATAGATAATTTTGGCATCTTCTCCTCCAAGTTCTATAGCTACATCCGTGTCTTCTGCCAATCTCTCCGTGGCAAATGTACACGCAATAACCTCCTGAATAAATGGCACTTCCAGACGTTCCGAAACAGATAATCCTCCAGAGCCACTGACTTTGAAGGTCATATAACAGTCGCTATATGCTTCGTAAGCTTCCTTGATCAATTCCTTGACGCTATTTTTAATATCGGCATAATGCCGCTTGTATTTGCTGTATATGATTTGTTCTTCTTGATTAAGTATGACAATCTTAATGGTTGTTGAACCTACATCTAAGCCAACATGTAATATTTCCATCTTCTTTACACCTCTCCCTATACGATCAATCGTTAACCGTTGTCACTTTGGGTTAACCATCATATAGAGACTTCCCAATTTTGAGGTGTTTTATAAGCATAGAAAGCAAACAAATAGCCCACCAACTGAACGAGATAATCAGATGATGAGCTATTCACTTTGTACCTATCCACGAGTAAGATTGCTTATTAAAAGGCTTTTTCTTCTTCATTTTCTATTTCATGGGCCATTTTTTTAACCACGTCATACAGAATATCTGCGGTTATTCCCCATATCAGCTCACCTTGGTAATCGTACACATAGATTTCATGAAGGCTTGATCCCCATGTACCTGCATAGCGATTAGGCAGACCTAATTCTTTAACAGGCAATAAGGTCTTATGTTGACCATCTTCATCAATGATATAGGAGGCTTGTTCTACTTGAATATGATATAGTTGAGGTTCATGATTCATAAAGTGAATCAGGGGCACAAGGAGGAGTTTTTCTACTTCTCGATGGTCCGGTTCTAATGCATGCAGATCATCAATGGTTAATTCAGCGATAAATGGCTCGATGATCACACCGCTTCTTCCTATATAGGTATCCAACTTTCCAAAGACTTGTATCTGTTGGCGGGTAATCCCGATTTCTTCTATGGTTTCACGTATTGCTGTTTCCATATAGGAACTATCTTGTTTTTCATGACCTCCCCCTGGGAAGCAGATTTCGCCACCTTGACGAATATCTTTTGCTCGTTTTTGTAATAAAACATACCATGCTTCTTGATGTTTAACGAAAGGAATCAAAACAGCGGCATTTAAATAGCGGTCACGGCGAAAAATACCGTGACCGTCGGATACCTCTTTATGATTGACAATTCGCTTTAATACATGATCATTCATATCTGTTCCTCTTCTCAACCTACATCTACTATTTCCACTTTATCTTATAACAACGTCACGTTGCGAAGCCGTTTACTTCTCATTTCCCAATACATCCATTCTATCCATAAGTCCTGTTTTACAATAGGGCAAGAGGAAGCATCTTTCACATTTTGGGCTTCTGGCAGTACAGATAGCTCGTCCATGGGCAATGACTTGGGTATTATACCGAATCCAATGTTCTTTCGGTAATATCTTCATTAAATCAAATTCAATTTTTACCGGGTCATCATAAGGTGTGAGCCCAAGTTTTTTTGAAATACGTTTTACGTGTGTATCCACTACAATGCTGGGAATATCATAGATATTTCCCCGAATGACATTGGCTGTCTTACGCCCCACACCGGCAAGCTTCACCAAATCTTCTATATCTTTTGGCACATGTCCATCATGGTCCACAAGCAACGCTCTGCAACATGCGATAATATTCTTGGCTTTGTTGCGATAGAAGCCTGTTGAGCGAATATCTTGTTCCAGTTCTTCTTGTTCCACTTCAGCAAAGTCCTTAATGGATGTGTATTTCTTAAACAGGTCCTTGGTAACAATATTCACCCGATCATCTGTGCATTGGGCACTTAATATGGTAGCAACAAGTAATTGCCAAGGGTTTTCATGGTCCAAGTAGCACTTAATATCCTTTGGATAATGTTCATCTAATAAATTAAGAATCCTTTTTAATCGTTTATTATCGGTCATCCTAACACACCCTTCCAGTTAATTGTTAATTTCCTGGGAAATATTTACATTTCCTGGGAAATATTGTAAATCAATTCTACAGTCCTATATGTTGCATTATTTCTAAAGATATCACGTGTATGATAATCAAATAAAACCGCATTCCTACGCCATTCTAGAGGCTTCTTAAAATCCTTCGACCATTTTATAATGTCTATAGGAAATATTTCCAAGTGGGTCATACGACTTTTTTGTTTGGCCGTATATTGCTCTAGGTGTGGCAAGTACTTCTTGGTGTTTTCTTCATCTCTATAGAAACGTATAACAGCTTCTTTATAAGCTTCTTGACGTTCTAACCAATGTGGAAATTTCTTAACCTTTTCTTGAAGGTACATATCAAATTTTAATATATGCATGAACTCTTTTTCATTAGAAGGAATGGTATCTTTATAAAATTCCAACAAAATGGTATATAGCGTTACTTTATTATGATTGCTTACATGCAGATTATGATCTAACCAATAATCCCCCAATGCTTCATAAAATGCAAATGGCGTCTTAAAAAACGTCTCTATATATTTTATCGCAAAATAGAAGTTTCCGCTATTATAATATATTTCCACCATTTCCTCAATCATCTTCAAACGCAGTATGTCATCGTAAGATAACTTATGGGTTTTTAAAACTTCATAAGGTGCTTTTTCTTTATAAATAATGCCAAAATCCTCCGCATCTCTTTTTAATCCTGAACCATTCAGAATTTTTAAGAATCCCAATTGAAGTTGATGAGGTTCTAAAGCATACACATCGTTAAAGGAACGACCAAATGAATCGTAATCTTCATCAGGTAATCCTGCGATCAGGTCCAGATGTTGATGAATATTATTTCCCTCTTGAATGGCTTTTACCTTCTCAGCTAACTTTAAAAAATTGGTCTTTCGCTGAATGTGGTGGATGGTGGTTTCATTGGTTGATTGGACACCTATTTCTAATTGAAACAGTCCCGGACGTACTTGTCTAAGCAACTCAATCATGTCCTCATCTAATAAATCAGCAGATATCTCAAAGTGAAAATTCGTATAGCCGTTATCGTGTTCGTGGAGGTATGTCCATATACCTACAGCGTGTTTTTTATGACAATTAAAGGTCCTGTCCACAAATTTCACTTGCATGACACGGGCATCTAAGAATTGTTGTAGCTCCTTGAACACATGGTGCAGCGATTTCATGCGCACACCCTTTTCAATAGAAGATAGGCAATATTGGCAGTTAAAGGGACACCCTCTTGAGGATTCATAGTAGATAATCCGGTGGTCAAACCCTTCAAAACCATCTTCATAGACAAAAGGTAAATCATCCATGAGTAGCGGTTTTCGTGGTTTATTGGTATGCACTGTATCTGATTCACGATAAACAATACCATCTATATCCTTTAAGTTACCTTCTTCATGGATATAATAGGCCATTAATTCTTGAAATGTTTCTTCCCCTTCTCCAACGATAATCACGTCTACCTCTTTATAAGAGCTAAGCATTTTCTCTCCATCATAGGAGACTTCAGGTCCACCTAAAATAATGGTGGTATCCGGTGCAATCTTTTTATAATCTGTAATCAGTTCTTTAATCATTTCAATGTTCCATATATAACATGAAAAGGTCAGAATATCTGGCCTCATACGATATATTTCTTGCAGTACATGATCATAATGATTATTAATGGTATACTCCACAACCTGTACATGGTCTGTATAGGCCTTGCTATACTTGTACAAGTAACGAATAGCTAAATTAGAGTGTATATACTTTGCATTAATCCCTGTTAAGAGAACTTTTTTCATGATGTTGTCCTTTCATTTTGTAAAGCTTCTGTATGCCAGTGTACACTGGTTATAGAAAAGCTGCCTCTATTATAATCATCTGATTTAACCGACGATACAATCAACAAGGCAGCTTTCTTCATATGGTTATTGGTCTAGTGGTATGGTAACCGTTTTATTTTTTTCTCCGTCCTGAATGGATAGATGTAATTCTTGACCATGTAATGTAAAATCATCCACTATTCCTGTATACACATTTCTTTTTATACCTGTATTGAAGTTATAGGCATGAAGCCCATTATTTTTATAGTATAGGTGCTCATTCACCAGTACTAAATCCCGCCATTGTAGTTGCTCCATAACCACTTGCTGCTCATGGGTCTCAAGATTCTTTTTAATGAGAATACCTTTTTGGGTGGTTTCTTCTGTCACAAACAAGTAATATAAATATTGGGGTGTTGCATAGATAAATCGTCTCTTAATACTGGTTAGCACTTCTGTAGATGAACCATCTAGCTTCACACGCAATACTTTTGGATTATCCAAGCTATCTTCATAATAAATCCATCCATCAACAATGGCTCCCAACCTCATGCAATCACTTGATAAGGTTATTACTTGATTCGTTTCCATGTCTTTCTTAAATAGATGGTGTGCGCCATCATAACAATAATATATGGTATTATCTTGAACTTTAAAATCAAATGTACGCACATTGTCTTCAAGAACATGTATGGCATTTTCTATCTTATGGTCATTCATATGATAACGGTTGATAGATGGACGATAATTGCCCTTGCTATCAAAACTCGAATAATAAATCCAGTCATCTTCTATCTGAAAATCCATAATCAGTTGGTCGATAACTAATGCCATCTCATTGTTTTTTTCGTCATAGCCATAGAGATACCCTACTTGATCATCAACCTGATAGACAAAGTACTTCCTATGATCAGAAGATTGCTTCTCTATATCATAGAAAACTTTGTAGGATAATTCGTCCACGTATTTTTCTAACACATAGTAACTGCCTCCTTCAGAAGCAATGTGCATATATAGTATACCATCCATGATGGTAATGTCCACTAAATCCATGCTGACAATATCTAGAAACTTACTTATTTTAGTATCGTTATGGATGCTGTACAGTAAATTAGCTCCCTGTTTTATAACATAATAAACCTGCCCTTTATTGGCATAATGATCGTTTTCATAATTGAAGATATCTTCTTGATGGGCATAGATATCCACTACAGGATAATCCGTTAGGCGTTCTTTACCTGTTCCATCATCCTGAATACGATAAAGCCTGCCTAAATCGTCTTCGTTTTTGTAATAGATTGTGTCACCGATGACGTCATATTTTGTTGTAAACAAATCAATGTATCGGGGTATACTGTTATGGACATCAAGGATACCCATACGCTTCCGATTATCAAGAAAATAAAGACGATCCTGGGTTCTTTTAATATTGGTAACCGGTATATTGGTTATGTTAATATGCTGACCGGTTCCACGGTCATAAGCATATAACCGAAAACCCTCTTGAATATCTGTATAATAAATCATGTCCTTGTAGCTCATAAATGAGCCAATCATTTTATCGAGAACCAATGCTTTATCATTGGTCGTAATATCCAGTTCATAGAGTTTCTTATCCTTGGCATCTGTATAGAGTATTTTCCCATGTTTACTTTCAAATAGCTGAATGGCAACATCGGATAATTTTTTGCTGGAGTCATCATCCTTCAATTCAAATAACTTATAAGCCATCTGATGGGATACATTCTCTTCCATATCCACATTCTTGGTGATTATCCTATCATCCACTTCAATAAACATTCTGGCTAAATACTCTTCGCCAGTACCTAAGACGATTTCTTTTGTAGATAAATCTTGATGAACACGCCATATGCGGTTATGTCCATAGAAATAAATCTTATCGTCTTTCTCATAGTAGTGGTTTAGATAAGAGTCTACATATATCTTATGTGTATCTCCTGTATGGATATTGACTTGGTAGAGGTCGTCCCCTTCATTGTAATAGATGCTATCTTGCCATATAAACGTATTGTCCAAGCGTTTATCGATAACGACCTTTTCCTCAATACCTTTTAAAGACATGCTGTATAATTTATCATCATTGTAATATATCTTATGATTCTTCACATCAAACCTTGGAAATTCCCCTTCCGCTATAAGGTATTGATTGACACCATCTTCCGTTATACTGAACAAACCTTCACTGGTACTATAGTAGATAACATGGTCAAAAACCTTCATATAACAGACCTTTTCATCACTGGATACGACTTTCATATTCGCTGACCCATCAAGATTAATCCGGTAGATATTATTTTCAAAAGCATAAATAATGTAATCGTCGCTTTGCTGAAACATCTCTACATTCTCTTCAACTAGCACTTCTTTTTCTGATCCATCCCATTTCACTCTTGCTAATTTAGCAGGTGTATGGGGCTGGGTTGTATCGAGATAATAAACCCACTCTTTTAAATCATGAAAGCCTTCCATGCGCGCATCTACAATTTTGGTAAGACCTGAACCATCCACATGCATACGGTAGATTCGATGACGGTCATCCGGGTTGCCAAAATATATCCATTCATCAAAATTAATGGCTGTCGCAAACAACACGCCATCTTTGTCTTCATTGGATACATTTGCACTTGATACCACATGATTCACAACTTTATCGTCCGATTTGGTTTTATGATCATCCTTTTTACTTTTACAGCCTATGGATAAAAGACTTATCATGAGGATTGTCGTAAAAAGAAATAAATATCTTTTGTACATCACCAGTTCCTCTCCTTCTAAGAAGGTAGAAATACCTTATTATGGTAGTTTTATCTTATTGTATCATATAGTTTTTACAATTGTATTAAATTTGTGTGTAAAGTTAAGTCAATTTATGAAACATTCTATTTAAATTGAGACACTTTAATAGGACTTATGCCTCTTCTTTTATATATAGTTATATTTTTTCCAGATTGCAGCAAGTTAATCATGTGTGTCAGTCATGAATGACAACTGTTGTGCCATCCGGTACATGGTCATAGAACCATTTCGCATCTTCTTCCCCTAGGCGAATACAACCATGACTTGCAGGTCCTCCTAATTTGTCTTGTTCTTCTTGGATAATTTCCCAATCTTTTGTTCTAGGAATGCCATGAAAGAGATACTGTTCAGTAATACGTACCCAGTGGGTTGCTCCTTCTTTGAATCGCTCAGAATAGAACCATTCTCCTCGGTTTTGTAATGTAAATGTACCCAGCACCGTAGGTTCATCAGGGGTACCACCTGAACAAATCATTTCTCGAATCACTTCATTATCTTCTCTTACAATGACTTTATGCCCTTCTTCTTTTAAGCTGACTTCTACCCATAAGCCTTCCATATCTTCTACCACATCATTCCCTACAAAGCGTGCATCCACATCCTTTACTTGATCCCTATCACAACTATATATTAAGCATACAATGATTCCCATAATCAGTAAAAATAGACCGAAACTCTTTTTCATGTAAACAACCTTTCACTATTTTGTTATCTAATTATATTCAAAGAACCCTTTTATAGAAGATAGATCTGCAACTTGATAGCTACCATCAGTCATTATGTTTCATGTCTATGCATATTATGAACGGCGATAAGGCGGTTTGATTATCTTTTTAATACGATTATTGACCACTTCCCAATTAATGTTATCGAAAAACACATCTATGTATTTCTTCCGATTAATACCGAAATCAATCATATAAGCATGCTCATAGACATCCATCACCAAAAGAGGGTTTCCATTGTATACGGAGCCGTTATCGTGTGAGTCTTGGCCAATAATACGTAATTTCCCATTTTTTTCGCTCTGAATGAGAACGACCCAGCCCCGCATGGATAATCCTGTACTTTTAAACATCTCCATAAAGATTTCATACGAACCAAAATCACGATTAATCATATGGAGTATTTCTCCAGATATATTGGATTTCTTGCCTGTTATATTGGCAAAGTACAATTGATGAAGAATGACGCCATTTAATGAAAAAGATTCACCTTTTTTCAGGCTTCGTAACGTACTGTACGTAGCATTTGGGTCTTTATAACTGCTTTTCTCTTTGAGTAATTGACTAATCTCCTCGAACTTATTGATATACCCTACATACAGTGCATAGTGTTCATCCAGTTGTTTTTTAGTCATACCTTTTACCGTACTAAAATTATAATGTTGTGGTTTATACATATCATCACCTCTTTGCATATTCTTTTACCATTATATGCCGAAGATAATTATTGTATTATTTTAGTTGGAATGATGTCATGTGTATCGTATTTGTTTCATACGATCGTCGCTTGAGTCGATGGAAGATAGGACATAGAAAAAAGATACTTCCGTATCTTTTCAAACTGGGTAGGCAGGATTCGAACCTACGCATACTAGAGTCAAAGTCTAGTGCCTTACCGCTTGGCGACTACCCACTATTATTTAATTAGAACACAAAAGCGCGAGACGGGATTCGAACCCGCGACCCTCGCCTTGGCAAGGCGATGCTCTACCACTGAGCCACTCACGCATAAGAGCGGGTGATGGGAATCGAACCCACGTATCCAGCTTGGAAGGCTGGTGTTCTACCATTGAACTACACCCGCATATTGAATTGGTGCCCAGAGGCGGAATCGAACCACCGACACGAGGATTTTCAGTCCTCTGCTCTACCGACTGAGCTATCTGGGCGAAAAAATAAGCTTTTCAAGTATACCAGATATTTGAAATACTGTCAATTAATTTTCGGCTTAAAATACAACGTATTTTAAACGATAAATTTCCTTACTTTGGCTTAAAATACAACGTATTTTAAACGATAAATTTCCTTACTTGGCTTAAAATACAATGTATTTTAAACGATAAATTTCCTTATTTAGCTTAAGATACAACATATCATAAGCCTTATTTATTATAATGCCGGAGACCGGAATCGAACCGGTACGATCGGTAAGGATCGCAGGATTTTAAGTCCTGTGCGTCTGCCAGTTCCGCCACTCCGGCATATAAACATAGTAATTTGTCATGTAAGACATTGCTTTGGTTATACACAACCAATAAAAAAGCTTTAATGGTAAGAAATTGTTTTGCTTTCGCAAAGCCAATAAAAAGCTTTAATGGTAAGAAATTGTTTTGCTTTCGCAAAGCCAATAAAAAGCTTTAATGGTAAGAAATTGTTTTGCTTTCGCAAAGCCAATTCTTAAATGGAGGGAGAAGGATTCGAACCTTCGAAGGCGGTGCCAACAGATTTACAGTCTGCCCCCTTTGGCCACTCGGGAACCCCTCCATAGAACATGATATATAATATCATATTTCACAAAATTGTCAATAGGTTTTAAGAAAAACTTAGAACAATCTTGTATAGCAAAATGATTCCTATGATAAACGTCGTCGCAGTTTCATGAATAGGTATATTAAACACCAAATGGTTTTAACGATTATGACTATAAATTTCTCATAAGAGCATTTATTTAATGCGTTATAAACTTCCCATGCAATTCTACTTTATCGTTTCAGCCTCAGCTGGTTCTTAACCTTCAGGTTCATGAACTTCTCATTCTTTTGCCTTTAATTAAGTTTAACGATTTTCCTTAGAAAGGAGGTGATCCAGCCGCACCTTCCGATACGGCTACCTTGTTACGACTTCACCCCAGTCATCGGCTTCACCTTCGACAGCTCCATCCATAAAGGTTTGGTCACTGGCTTCGGGCGCTTCCAACTCCCGTGGTGTGACGGGCGGTGTGTACAAGGCCCGGGAACGTATTCACCGCGACATGCTGATTCGCGATTACTAGCGATTCCAACTTCATGTAGTCGAGTTGCAGACTACAATCCGAACTGGGATAGCTTTTTTGGGGTTGGCTCCATGTCACCACTTCGCTTCCCTTTGTCACTACCATTGTAGCACGTGTGTAGCCCAAATCATAAGGGGCATGATGATTTGACGTCATCCCCACCTTCCTCCGAGTTGTCCCCGGCAGTCTCTCTAGAGTCCCCAACTTTACTTGCTGGCTACTAAAGATAAGGGTTGCGCTCGTTGCGGGACTTAACCCAACATCTCACGACACGAGCTGACGACAACCATGCACCACCTGTCTCTTCTGTCCCGAAGGAAAGTTCCGATTAAGGAACGGTCAGAAGGATGTCAAGATTTGGTAAGGTTCTTCGCGTTGCTTCGAATTAAACCACATGCTCCACCGCTTGTGCGGGCCCCCGTCAATTCCTTTGAGTTTCAATCTTGCGATCGTACTCCCCAGGTGGAATGCTTAATGCGTTTGCTGCGGCACCGAGGTTCGACCCCCGACACCTAGCATTCATCGTTTACGGCGTGGACTACCAGGGTATCTAATCCTGTTCGCTCCCCACGCTTTCGTGCCTCAGCGTCAGTTACAGTCCAGAAAGTCGCCTTCGCCACTGGTGTTCCTCCTAATATCTACGCATTTCACCGCTACACTAGGAATTCCACTTTCCTCTCCTGCACTCTAGCAAAGCAGTTTCAAATGCAGTCCCCAGGTTGAGCCTGGGGCTTTCACATCTGACTTACTCCGCCGCCTACGCACCCTTTACACCCAGTAAATCCGGATAACGCTTGCCCCCTACGTATTACCGCGGCTGCTGGCACGTAGTTAGCCGGGGCTTCTTAGTCAGGTACTGTCACTATCTTCCCTGCTGATAGAAGTTTACGATCCGAAAACCTTCTTCCTTCACGCGGCGTCGCTGCATCAGGGTTTCCCCCATTGTGCAATATTCCCCACTGCTGCCTCCCGTAGGAGTTTGGGCCGTGTCTCAGTCCCAATGTGGCCGATCACCCTCTCAGGTCGGCTACTGATCGTCGCCTAGGTGAGCCGTTACCTCACCTACTAGCTAATCAGACGCGGGTCCATCCTATGCCACCGGAGTTTTTACCACCAGATCATGTGATCCTGTGGTCTTATGCGGTATTAGCGCACTTTTCAGTGCGTTATCCCCCTGCATAGGGCAGGTTACCCACGCGTTACTCACCCGTCCGCCGCTGTCCACTTAAGGAATCACCCGAAGGATCATCCTCAAGTTTCTCGCTCGACTTGCATGTGTTAAGCACGCCGCCAGCGTTCATCCTGAGCCAGGATCAAACTCTCATGTTAAAAAGTTTTTTAACTTAGTTTTTCTTAGCTTTACTTTTAAGAAAGTACAATCTTAAAAGGTAAAGGTTAGAAAATCTTAGTTGAAAAACGCAATCTCTCAAGTAACCAGTACTCTTAAGATTCGTTGATCTTGACCAGACTAATCTGGCAATTTGTATTTTATAGACTACCGTCTCTTTGTTTGAGATTGTTAAGCTTCGCAAAACAATTCTCTGAATTTACAAAGGAATTATTTGGGTCAACTTTATTATCTAAAGTTGTTGTTTAATATACTATTCATTTTTCATTGTTCAAAAACTGCGTCGAAGACTATAATATCAAATATAGGTAGGAGTGTCAAGGACTTTTTAATATTTTTCAATAAATACAATCATGCAGGTTTTACAATGGCTTTTACTACTTATTCCAATGTGTGGTTTTCATACCATTATCATTTATGATCCCAAGCAATACCCCTATGCTGCAAAGGGCTTTTATAACCGTCATTACTTGTTCATTGTCAACCTCCACACCTAGACTAGTTAGTATCAGTATAATTGCGCTGGCAATGGCTATAATTGTCTTTGTATTGGTTAATTTTTTTAATATGCTATTCATCTTCAACCATCCTCTCAATTTCATATATTTTTTTCTTAATGCCGCCTAAACGTTCTTGTAATTTTTCAATTTCTTCCTTATAGTATTGATTTTCTTTTATTAACGCTTTAATCTGTCCTGCATCTGTGCTTTCTGCCACCAAACCCATGTACTTTTCCCATGGAAAATAATTTCCTGGACATAACTTGTACTGTACAAAATCATGATGTTTCTTAATCCGTTCTTGTTTAATCTTATATTTCTTCATTAAATATAAGGTCAAGTTTTTAAGTGCTTCTAGTTGTGCATCTGGTACAACTTTATCGCCGTTTCCTTGATAATCTTGATAACACCCTTCTAAGCAGATGCCAATGGATTTCATGTTCATACCTTCTTGCTTACAGTGACTTCCTCTTTGCGTTTCCATTCTCCCTCGATAAATTTTTCCTTCCTTATTAATAAAATAATGGTACCCAAAACCTGCAAAGCCTCTATTCAGATGCCAGCCATGAATATCATCAATACTGCAACGAGGAGCCAGTGCATGATGTATAATAATATATGCCGGTCGATTATTTGAGGGTACATTGATGTTTAATTGTGTCTTTATAATATTCATATTCTCCTCCTCTAGCTAAAATAACTTATGATGGCCAATATCGTTGCAACGCATCCAACAATCCACCCCATATATTCGCGATACTCCTTTTTGCTGCATGCGTAATCTTCCAGTCTTTGGACTCGGTCATCTATATCACTGATGAACTGTCTAAGTCCGTTATAGTCCCGAATAAGTGTCTTCGTCTCTGTCATCGTAACGGCTAAAGCATTCGTCTCACGCGTCACTTTCTCAATGGCTTCATAAAATTCTTTTTGGGTAACCCCATTTTGCATATTGATTCCTCCTTATTTTATTTCACGCCTATGATTTACCCACATTACCTTGAGGACTAATTATATGGTAGCATAGGTGAACACGACATTAACACGTCATCTTTTTTCAAGTCATAGCTAACGATACATGACAAAATTGTAAGGTTTTTCATGAATCTGTAAGTTACCTCAATGGATTCTTACCCCTGGTAGACGTAAAATAAAGTCATTGATTTAGAAAAATATCTGTTATAAATAAACCCATTGGGAAGTTATTGTGTTTCATACTGAAAACTTTTTAATACAGATATGTAAAATAAAAGGGAGGCATAAACAATGTCAAAAGTCATCGAAACAAAGGGCATTAAAAAAGTGTATACATCAAAAGGTATGGAAACCTTTGCTGTTAATGGAATAGACATGGACATAGAAGAAGGTGAATTTGTTGGTATCATGGGTCCTTCAGGCTCTGGTAAAACAACCCTACTTAACTTAATATCAACCATTGACCAGCCAACAGAAGGTGTAATTACCTTCAAAGGGATTGACTTAGCTACCATGAAGGGTAAAAAATTGGCTCAATTCAGAAGAGAAAATATTGGCTTTTTATTCCAAGATTTTAACCTTTTGAATAACCTCAGTGTCATGGATAATATTGCTTTACCACTGGTTCTAGCAGGTACACGGGTATCTGTTGTAAAAGATAAAATCAATGAACTGACCGCTTTTTTTGGCTTAACGGATCATCTTCAAAAATATCCTTATCAGTTATCAGGCGGTCAGAAACAGCGTGTTGCCGCAACAAGAGCACTCATTACAAAACCCTCTATGATTCTTGCTGACGAACCAACAGGAGCACTAGATTCCAAGTCCGCTACAGAATTATTAGAGAGCCTTGGAAAAACCAATAAGAAATTCGGTTCAACCATTGTCATCGTTACCCATGATGGGTTCACTGCTAGTTATTGTGACCGCATTATTTTTATACAGGACGGTCAAGTCCTTACAGAACTCAAAAAAGAAGGGTCCAGAAAAGATTTTTATCAAAAAGTAATTGAACAGTTAGCCCGAATGGGAGGGGAAAACCATGAATGCTGTTAGTCTTGCTTATAAAAACATGAAGAGTAACCTTAGCATCTATAAGCTTCATTTTCTTGCTCTTGTCTTCTCCGTTGTGGCATACTATCAATTTTGTGCTATGAAGCACAACCCTCAAGTTCTTGGTATCTCATCACAAGAGATTGTTGGTACCTTGGGTTATGTGACAGCCATCATGTTACTGGTATTCTTAATCTACTTTTCATGGTTTTCAAGTTCTTTCTTTTTAAACCAGCGTAAGAAAGAAATTGGTCTATATACTTTAATGGGTGTTACCAATTATAAGGTAGGGTTTATCTATGCCATGGAAAACCTCATTATGAGTTTTATGGCTATTATCGTAGGTTGTGGCATCGGTGCTGTGTTTGGCAAACTCTATATGATGGTATTGTCCAAGTATTGCAACATGGGAGTAGACGTTGAGTTTTTTATTTCCTATAAAGCCATTATGGAGACGGCTATTGTGTTTGGGGTCATCAGCCTATTCTTTTCCTTAAAAGGTTACATGAACATTGTTAGAAGTCGTTTATTGTCACTTATCAACGCCATCAAAGAAGAAGAAAGCATGCCAAAAGCCAGTGTGATAACAGGCATCCTATCCCTTGTGGTTATTGGTACAGGTTATTATCTTATTCAATATGCCATGAACAGCAGCTTTTTCTTTTATACACTTGCTACGACAATCTTAACCATCATTGGTACCTACATGCTCTTTCGCAGTACCACAACCATTATTTTAAAGCGTATGATGCATAGCAAAAGGATTTTATACCGTAAAACCAATATTATGACCATCTCCAACTTGTGTTATCGCATCCGACGAAATTACAAAGTGTATGCCACAATCGCTATCCTCTTAACATGTACCCTTACAGCTTTTGCTACTGTCACATCCCTTAATTACTCCAATAATGATGTGCAGAAGATGGATTATCCCCATACATTCATTACCATGACTGAAAGTAAGGAGGCAGCAGAGCAAGTTATAGCATTAGTAAATGAAGAGAAGGATGCTATTATACACGAAAATCATATTCCTGTGATAGAAAAGGAACGTGCACAAGGAAAGAATTATCATTACCCTACGGGTATCGTGAAATACAGTGACTACATTAAGATTATTGATCAAGTTGATTATACCGCCAATAAAAGAGTCATCCTTCAAAGGGAGTTACATGATTTTGAAGCTGTTCTTAATTTAAATGCGAAGACACTTTTCAATATATTTGATATGAAGACCTTAACCTTGGATGGACATGAAGTGACGATCAACCGTATTATAAAAGCACCTTTATTCGGCATCGGCTTACCCATTAGCACTCTGCTTGTTAACGATAAGACCTATGATATTCTAGCAGAAGGCAGTACCATCCAATACGTTTCTGCTTACAAATTAACGGATGAAGCCTTGGGAAAAACCCTAGAAGGCAGAATCGAAAATTTATCTGGTGACATCTATGCTTTTGCACAATATGGTAATAACGATGGTCAAATGAAAAATACCATCATTAAGATTGTGTATATACTTGGTGCTTTCCTTGCCTTAGTCTTCATTATGGCAACAGGTAGTATTATTTACTTTAAGATTATTACAGAATCCATGGAAGATAAGGATAAATACACGATTCTAAGTAAGATTGGTATGGAAGATAGCACCATTAATAAGGCAATCCGTATACAGATTGCCATGGCCTTTGCCCTACCACTTGTTATTGCTATTATTCATTCCATTGTGGCTATAAAAGTATTGGAAAACATGGTGGCTATGAGCTTAAACCTTCCTATATTAATGAGTATTGGTGTGGTTACTGTGATCTTCTTTGGTTTTTATATGTTGACCACCAGCCACTATATTCGACGAATTAGAGAAAAATAGAATAAAAAAGATGCTAGGTATATCCCACCTTGCATCTTTTTTCATGTCACATCACTTATTTTAGTTTAAAGTAAATGCATCGGTCATCTAAATCATAATCCGATTTCTCCATGACAAAGTACGTTTCCAAGTTGTTAAAAATTGGTAATAACACCTTACCTTCAACTTCATAGGCATGACTTTTACCATCGTTTTCTACTTTTTCAAAACCAACTTCATAATCTAAAGCATCATTGAATGACTTTGTAAATCCGTAATCTGTTCCTCCAATAATACTGTTTCCTTGAGGTGTAGAAGACCCCCAGACATGTGGATAGATATTACTTAAGAATCTGTATTCTGACCCTGTATAGGTCACATTGCTTGCTTTAATTTTTAAGGTAAGCATAACATAACTATAAAGTGGATCATCTTCTGGCTTTTGAAAGCCTAATTCAGCAATGCCATCTCTTGTGATAGGGTCTGCTTTTAGGACAGTGATTTCAAAATGAGCCTTAGTTTCATTACCATCATAGGCATTTCGGTCATTAAATACATAGGTTGAACCAAATGGTACAGGGTCTTCTAATGTACCTGCACTATTGGATGGGCTTGGTGTAGGTTGTTGCGGATTTTCTTGTGGCTCAGGTTTAGGCTGTGTGTCATTAGATGGCGGTAAATCCGTTGGAACAGCCCCATCTGAGTTGTCTTTGGTTGTAATATCAATGGTCTTCGTTGTCCCATTCCAAGTAATATCTGCTCCCACCATTTCTGTAACTGCTCGAACAGGTAAATAGGTTGATCCATCAATAATAACTGGATAGATTACCTCCCCATGACCATCTTTTAATGTCTGCACTTGACCATTGTAAGTAATGGTAATGCCTTTGTTCTCTTTCCCTGATATATCCCTTATCAAGGAACTTGCTGATAATGATGTTGATACCGTGATGAGTACTACCATTGCAACTAAAATCTTGATGGATTTTTTCATAAGTGTCTCCTCCTCTTATCCTTTTTGACGGATATGTCCTCTGTTTATTTCATATCGAAGTAATATCATGACATTTACTTGATATATATCACATTTTACCATAATCTAACAATGCCTTCAAGAAGTGCCGTCTATTCATGACGATTGATTTCGTATTTTGTAGTTTCATAAGATGCATGTCATTTCCAAATAATGCTTAACTATATTTTCTTTATTTTGTTTATTCCATTATTAAATAAAGTGTTACTAGGAAGTTTAGGTTAATTCATCCTATTTTTTGTGTTCTTTAACTACATTATAAAACTAACGTGATTTACCATTATTTTTACCATAATTTAACATGTCCCTTATATCCTCTTTATATTGTTTCTATAGAGTTGAACTGTAAATTTATTTTATTGAGTACAGATAGGTTCTCTTGGTCTTTTATCATAGTTTATTATGAGAAACCTAAGACGTACTCGCAAAAATCAATGGAGGTAATTTTACCATGAAAAAGAAATTAATCAGTTTAGCTCTCTTAATAACGCTACTTCTGTCTTACTCTGTAACACATGCTTATCAAGCACCTAATAAAGCAACTGTAGGTTCTGTAGCAACGACCACTCAAAAACAACCTAAATACATATTCTATTTTATTGGTGATGGTATGGGTACATCACAAAGACAAATTACGGAGTATTATTTACAAGAAACAACAGGTGATGCTACGAAGAAATTACTCATGAACACGTTTCCTCATTCAGCAATTAATACAACCCATTCTATGAATACACTCATTACGGATTCAGCAGCAGCAGGTACAGCACTTGCAACTGGCTATAAAACCGATAACGGTGTTATATCAAAAGACCCTCAAGGTAACGACTTAAAAACGCTTGTTGAAGCAGCAGAAGAAATAGGTATGGCAACTGGACTTGCATCTACCACACGTATTACACATGCCACACCTGCTGTATTTGCATCTCATAATGAAAGCCGTGGAAATGAAAATGAAATCGCAGCAGATTTCCTAGACAGTGGTGTTGATTACATTGTTGGTGGAGGCGTTCGTCACTTCTTACCTGAAGGATGGAAAGACAATCAAACAGATGCTTTTGGTAAAACCATCAAATCCAAACGTAAAGATAGCCGTAATCTCTTAGCAGAGTTTCGTCAAGCTGGCTATACCGTACGTTATGGTATGAAAGGTGCAGAAGAGTTTAGAAAAGAAACATTCAAAGCAGGGGATCAATACCTTGGTCTATTCACCTATTCTCATCTACCCTACACGTTAGATGATATGCATAATGATAGCTACAATGCACCTACTTTAGTAGAAATGACAAGTAAAGGTATTGAATTACTTTCAAAAGATCAAGATGGTTTCTTTTTCATGATTGAAGGCGGACGTATTGACCATGCCTGTCATCCAAACGACACACCTGCTGCTATCATGGATACACTTGCATTTGATGATGCTGTAAAAGAAGCTTATGACTTCTACCTTAAGCATCCAGAAGAAACACTTATTCTTGTATTAGGTGACCATGAGACAGGCGGTCTTGGCATGGGTGTTAACACCGATTATTTCTTATCTCTTTCAGAACTTACAAAAGCAAAAATGTCCATCGAAGTATTACAAGGTCAATACGATGGCGACAGAGCAGCATTCTACGCATTTATCGAAGAAAACTTTGGACTAACTGAATTATCAAAAGAAGAAAAAAGCTTATTTGAAAAAAGTATGGACATGGTAGATGAAGGTACGTTCACATACAACAATAAATATAAATATGACGAAACAGCCATGGCCGTAACACATATCTTGTCTGAGCGTGCTGGTGTTTATTGGACTTCCTATGCCCATACAGCAACACAGATTCCTATGTCAGCTATCGGCGTTGGTGCTGAGCAATATAGCGGTTTTATGGATAATACAACCATTGCCAACTTAACAGCTGAACTGGTTGGACTATCGCTTAAATAAATAGCTTAAGACGTCAAGAACCATTTACTGAAAGGGGTATCCTCGTGAATAAAAAACTAAAAGTATCTGTTATCTACGCTATTTTATGCCTAATAACCTTTTTTCTCTTTATAAGATCAGACCGCCAAGAAGATAAGTATAATCAAGATGTACTTGAAGCAAAAGCTATCGTTCTGGAAGTTGATGATTCAGACGTTGTGAAGTCTGGTATATCCGCTATAGGCTATCAAACATTGCAGGTTCGCATCATTGATGGTACGTATAAAGGTGAAAAGCTGTCTGTTAGCAATCCACTCATGGGAAAATTGGACTATGATAATTATTATAAAGTAAAGGATAAAGTCATTATTGCACTCAAAACAGATACTGAGGGACATATAATCGATGCGAAAGCCGTTGAACTCTACCGACAAAATTATATGCTCATTGTTTTTATTATCTTTGTGATACTCCTGGTTTGGTATGCAAGGGATATAGGCGTGAAAGCGCTTTTTTCCTTTGTATTTACCATTCTTATTCTATGGAAATTATTAATCCCCCTTTTATTAGAAGGCAAAAATCCAATGGTCATTGCCTCACTTACCCTGGTGCTTCTATCTGCTGTCATTTTATTTTCCGTTGCTGGCTTTACAAGAAAAGGCGTATCTGCATTTCTTGGTACCCTATGCGGCTTGTTAATTACCCTCTTTTTAACAATGATTATTGGGGATAAGTTAGGTCTAAGAGGCATGACTGCCCCTTACGCAGAGACCATTGTTTTCTCTGGCTATTTTCACTTGGATATGCGCAGTATTTTCTATGTAGCTGTTATTATTGGCTCATCCGGTGCAGCCATGGACATCGCGATGGATGTGGCTTCAGCATGTTGGGAGATAAAAGAGAAAAAGCCTGATATCAGTCGCAAAGAACTGATACGATCAGGCTTTAATGTAGGAAGAGATGTCATAGGCACCATGACAACCACCTTGTTACTTGCTTATTCTGGCGGCTATCTTACGTTGCTCATGCTCTTTCAGATTAGAGAATCCAGTTTCTCTCGGATTATCAATATGAAGATTATTGCAGCTGAGATTATGCGAACGCTAGTTGGTAGTATTGGACTCGTTTTGGTTGCACCCATAACCGCATTGGTAGCTGGTTTGATCATGGTAAAAGATACCCAGCCAAAACAGCTTGATATTTAGTTCCCTCATAAATACCATCACACGGTTATGCATTTCTTCATGTCACCCATGCCCTTTACTTTTGGTCACTTAAAATAATGACCTCTGTCTCTTCATTCACCATTTTCTTAAACATCTCTGTGCTATTTTTCTCTAATTCATAATGTGTCGGTATTGCTATTCTAGGGCTAAGCATATTGACGAGTAAAATAGCATCGTTTGTACTCATGGTTAGGTTTCCACCATCAATGGGAACGATGGCTACTGTTATGTCCTCAAGCGTTTTAATCTCAGGAATTAGATCCGTATCACCTGAAAAGTAAATTCTCTCATCACCTATAGTTAATACATAGCCAACATTATCATTGCTTTTTGGATGGGTTGGAAAACCTTTTGAATAGGCAGCTACAGCCTCACAACCTATACCATCTAGTTCTAGCACATCTCCTGGTGTAACCTGTCTCACCTGATAATCACCCAATTTTTTGGCGACTTTTTTGGGGCATATAATCCATGTGTCATCCTTAGCAAGCTTCTCAATGTCATCAATAGAAAAGTGGTCCTGGTGAGCGTGGGTTATAAATATATAGTCTGCCTTAATTGGATTGTCTACCACAATAGGATCCACATAGATTATCTTATTCTTCATTTCTATCTTCATGCCAGATGGAAAAAAATCCGCTGAACCAAAATGAGCGAACACAGCTCCACATGAAGTAAGGGTGATATCTTGATTAAGAGAAACTTTTATGGCTGGTATTCTCTTATCACTTCTAGAAAATTCTATTTTAATCACTCTTTTAAGAAGGATAACAACGAGTACAATAACGATTATGATAATGCCAATAATGGTTAATTTTTTTGTGTTCATTCTATTTCCCTCCTTTATTATTGTACCCTCACTTTACTATATGGAGTTAACCTCATATCAATAGGTGTAATTCTCTATTTTATAGGTAAAAAAAGCCGGAGTATGGAGTTGGCTCCACACTACAGCTTTTATACCATTTTTCTATCGACTATATCTATCTAAGTGGGTTACAGCACGATCACCCTGTTGGTAAAAGTCATCAATACCCTTTCCAATATCCAGCATATTTTCTTCACTGTCTTCTATCAGTTCATACTGATACTTCTTCAAGTAATTCCTTACAAAATAGCCATCTAATAATTTTCGTTGTTCAGATTCCAATCTTGATAAAACAGCATTCTTTTTGAAATATAGAAATAGTCCCATGATACTGCTATGGGTATGCATATGTTTCATGATATCTTGGTATAAGTTATATGATTTTTCGAATGCTGCTTCAAAGCTGGCCATAAAATCAACTGCCAAATGGATGCTTTTCCTTTTAATGGGCAGCAAATCCAACGAACCGCCCACATAGAGTATGTTATAGTCTGGATAGTGGGTGTCTATGGTATTTTTCGTCACTTTTAATTGATTCAGATCTTCATCAAATAGAATGAGCATACCAATCTTGGGCAGCTTCCTTAATACATTCAGAGCAAGTGTACCTGCTCCTGTTTTCATAAAAAGAACGGTCTTAGACGCTAAATCTTGCTGTAGGATATAGCGTGTTGTTTCTTCCACATAATAAAGCATCTGTTCAATGAAGTTATGGGATATGGTGGCAAAAAGATTTCTAATGGAATCGTCTTGCTCTTCATGGCTGATGGGGTGATTCATTTCTGACGTAATGATGATCCCTTCTTCAATATCCATGGTGACACCACAATTGCATGTTAGCTTACCATGATAGACGCTATGATTTTTTAAGGTGCCTTCTTCAATGGTTAAGCTTTCTTGGCAAACCGGACAGCATAAAAGTTCCAAATGTTGAAACGCAATCCCCTTACCATCCCTATTCTTAACGGGTTGTTGTTTAACGGTTTCTATTTCATCATTAAGTTTTTGAATGGTAGCATCCAGTTGTTCCCGCTCTTGTAGAAGCTGAATCCGCTTATCATGAAGCAAGCTCTCAATATAATTGCTTCTAATAGGTGTCTCCAGTATATGAAACTGTACCGTATACATCAATATCTTAATATCATCCAATGAAAATTTCATGTCCTTGTAATGCTTAATAAAATCCAACTGTTCCTGCTGTTCTGTACCAAAGTAAAAGTATTTACCTTTTCTTAAGGGATGAATAAGGTTCAGTTGCACATAGTAACGTATGGTGTCCACACTCATGTTGTTTTTCTTGGCGAATTTCCCTATTCTTATATCCGAACTGTCCATCTTATCTTTATCACTTATCTGTGGTCTATGTTCCATCTTTCATTATACCTTCCATCTTACTCGAAGCAGGCTTATTCCGCATTAATCATAAGTCTATACCGCTCTACTTATCGATTATTCTGTACTAAGTTGAGTATAACGAATTGGGGGGGAGGTGTCAATTAACAAGGTGAGATATGATTGATTATTTAGCTAACTTATTCATTAGTTTAGTATGCTTTATCTTCGTTTGCTTCATGGACTGCAATACTTTAGTTAAGTCTGTTTTTGTTACGCTCTTTTCTTTAAATAGCATTTGTTACCTTCCTTTCCAAATTCTTCATCTTATTACTGCTAATGTTTAGTGGATATGAATGTTCACCATACCTGTAACCAACTATAATATTTCAAGTTCTTTTAATAACTTAATACAATCTCTATAACCTTCGATATACATTGCCTGATTAGAACAGGAAGCACAGTAACAACTCTTTTCGACATAGTCTACCATGAATTCACTATCCTCAATAGCCAGAGATTTCATTATACGATCAAAAATATGTCTGTTAACTTGTAAGTAACTGCAAGCTTCTTGGTATTCTTCATCGGTTCTATGAAATTTTTCGTATGCTGGTTTCATCATGTTGAATGTAAAGTTCTCGAAGTGTTCTTTAATGCTATTCATAGGTATCATCCCTCTTTCATGATTAATAGTGAGTATATAATTTTATTTACTCACGATATACTTGTTTCTATTATTACATAAAAATGAGGGATGCTACTAAATATACAACCATATGGGTGTATAATATATTACAAGTAAATCTATACATATAATATTTAAATTCATTATTAGTTAAACTATCTAGCTAACAGTAATAAGACCTTAATCTATAAGGTCTTATTACGTACTAGTATCCTATGACGCACTAAATTGCTTTGCTATGCAATTATATAATTTCCAATTGCCTGTCTTATATCCAGCGTGTTTAATGTCAACAATTTTAAATGTCTCATTTGTCTTAGGATTAATACCTTTGTTTATAATTCTTTTACTATAATTATTACTACAACCTCATTAATAATTAGAACATTACTTCTTCCACTTTCTCATCCTCTTACCATCTGTACTTCCATAAGGCAATTCTATATACGGTACACCTACAGGATATTCATGATTTAACACGTCATCTGTTGCTTCACCTGTTTGCATCCATATTTTTCCTGTAGTATCGTATATTAATAGGTTTCCTCTATTCATAATGCATCTCGTTTAATTATTCATTCTATACATAACCATATACATGGTCTGACTATTCCAATTTCTGTATAAGCTTTCACAGTGAATCCGTTATCAGTGATATTTATTTCTTGCCATGAAATGTATGGGTAATCATTTCTATTCCAAAGCAACACATCATTTGACATACTCCAATTAGAAGAATCAATTTTAACAACTTCACCATGAGCCGGATATTCTGTCAAAGCAATTAATACCACTGAAGGTCTAAAAGATAACCCATATATTGTATGAAGAGTGCTATTAGTGGTTATATTCTTACTTCCAGTAGCTGACCTTCTACCCTCAATTAGTGAACCAACAACACCATTAATATCAATCCCTTGCTTAATATTACTAGAAATTAAATTACTTAAATCCATACTGCCAACTACCCCTGTATCATCATCATTGCTGAACGTCTTCCCTGCTAGCACATCACCAGCAACTGCATTTCCCTCTGCACTAGCTTGCAAGAAAAAATTCGTACCATCATACCAAACTGTATATGGTTTACCACTCTTTAAGTTAGGTGCTTTTGTGGTATTAGGTTTATACAGGTTCTTAGTTCCTAAATTATTTATATTAATTGTAGTAGCACCACCACTATTGTTGGCACTAGCTATAAATGTAAGCTTCATATAAGCCGAATAAGCTGTCACACTAGGCATACTTAACGTTATGGCTGTGCCTATCCCAGTAGCCACTATTACGTTCGCCATATCACCCAACTGCGCCTCAACCGACGACCCATCCCCACACTTAACATTCTCAGCCGTAGTAACAGGATACATCTCATCCCAACCCGTATTACTCACATTCCGCTTTTTAATTGTTACATTCTTATTTGCCATTTATCTCACCTGCCTTATATCGTCTGAAAGAAAATCTCGCCTGCTTTGGGTGTTGTTGGTAACGTGGCACCTGACTGGATGGCTGCGCTTTCGGCAAAGTTGGCGTTATCGACTTTGCCATCACCATTGGAGTCATAGGTTGCTTTTAACATATCACCATACCCTGCGGAGGATAATTGACTTTCAACGAAGGTTTTGACTGCTTTTTGACTGGGTACATGGGTATCGCTTATGCCTAGTGTTGTACTTGTGTTGACGTTAGCTTTATCAAACTTGTTGGCTAGTGCATTGGTCATTGTGGTTGCAAAGCTCGGGTCATTACCGAGGGCTTGGGCTAATTCGTTGAGAGTGTCCAAGGCTGCTGGACTTGCATTAACCAGTTCAGCTATTTTATCAGTAACATATTGTGTTGTTGCTTTGGCATTCCACGTTGTTCGTTCAGAACTTGTGATGTGTTTGGTGGTATCTCCTACATGTTGTTCTGCTGTTTCGCCACTAATGGCTACGACCTGTGCGGCTTTGGTTTTTGGGTAGAGATTATCCCAATTCTCGCCGTTTCTTTGTTTGATCTGAATGTTTAAGTCTGCCATTTTATCAACTCCTTTTTTTTATATGGGTTTGAACCAGTAATTGTTTTCTACAGGTGGTTGGGTACTGGTTTCTGCGTTAGCAATGTTAATCCCACCACCTGCACTAAAACTTGAATCACCTATATCTTGCAGCCACAATGTATGGGTGTTAAAGCTATTGGGTTCTGTGGCACTCACCTGTATCATGTCAGAGAGTCCTGTACCTACTTCGCCCAACACATCCTCCACATTCTCCCCGTTAAACTGACTGCCTGCATCTGTAACGCGTATGATGCTTGCGTCATGGGTACTGGGGTGGGTATAGTTATTGGCGTGGTCTTCTACACCTTGCAGCTTGGTATCTATACTTCCAACTTTTCCATCAATTTTATCCCAGTTGTCATTCATCATGGTTTTTACATTGAAGGTCTGGTTGCCGTCTGTGACTGGGTCTACCTTATAGAGATTTAGATGTGACGTATGTTCTGCCATTATATAACACCTCCTGCAAATTGATTGAGTTTTGTTCCTTGTAATGCATTGATTGTCATGTTGTTATGGACATCTCCTACCAGTAGATATTTTAAATCGTATTCTACGCCTAAGTGAGCAGGTATAATCTTGTCAATGGCTTGTTTTACAGCATCCATGTTGCTAGGGACACCGTAGAAACTATTGAATTTGATACGGATTTTACCATCGAAGCTGACTTCCACGTTACCGTTAGTCCATGAATCAGCTACGATTTTGATGAGTTCTTCATCGATTTTACCTGTTCCGCGTAATTGACTTCTGATTTTGGCTCTTCTCTCCTCATGGGATGCACCACTTTGCTTGATGGTGCCCGTGTCTTCTTCCCACATCTCTAAGCCCGTAGTTGCAGAATCCAGAAAGAGCTGATTGTAACCATCTGCCAAATAGGCTTTTAGTATATCCAGTTCTTTGTCTTCCACATCCATGATAATTTCAAATGTTCGAATGGACTTATAGTAATCTGGCAGGTATGCCATTAACTGTGTATTAGCCATTGAAAGTCACCGCCCCTATGATAGGTACTTGGTGGGTTAGTACAATGTTGCTGGTACCCTCATTGATCATCAGATTAGCGTAGTCACTACCACCAGCTTGGGAAATAGCATCCAGTAAGATTGCCCCTACTTTTGCATGACTTATAGCATAGCTGTCCTTATCCTGCCAACTGTCAGCTATAAGGGTTGTGAAGTACGCCTTTAGAGCCGTTTCAAAAATGGTCTTCAATGTGGCATGGTCTGTTCCAGTAACCGTTGCCGATACGTTAATGGTGGTTGGTGTGGCTGCTTCTATGGTACATTTTGCGCCGATGGGTGCTGTTCCCTTACCGCTGCCTTCAACACCAGGGTCAATATAGTCTTGTATCTGACCCACCAGTTCAGGTGTTGCTGGTTCCATAAGGGTATCTACTACCATCACTTTTACCGTGTAATCCCCCTGCCATCGGGGTATAACTTTTGCCGCACCGACACCCTTCACATCCTTTGCCCATTTTTGATAGTGGTAGATGTTGCCTGAAGTAGCGGCTTTTTTAACCTTCTCTTGCTGCCTATCCCGTAAGGATGCATCTGTTTCTGTATCTTCACCTGGTATGAGGATATCTTGTAGCTGTGCAGATATAAGCCCTTCTATCTCTTCTATAGGGATAAGGGTGCCTGTGTCTCTGTTGCCCACTTGTCCTGCTTGCTCACATTCTAGGGTTACATTGTCCATGCCATTCTGATTGTCCTTTATCACATAGGTTAAGTCGTTATGACCGAACCTGCTCCCTATACTAGGGGTTGCCCCTTGGAAGACACCTTTTCTAAGGGCTTTTGTTGCTTGTTTTCTATAGATACCATAGTCGGCACACTTCCTGTCAAGGTATGTCCCGCTGGATGTGGTTACAAAAGCCATCTGGATGGCCGTATCCAGTTCAATATAGAGCTGGGCTAATTCGGCACATGCTGGTGCAATGGCATCGTAGATAATACTGCCTTGACGTTTGTCCAGATCATCCGGTACTTGGTTTAATGTGCGTTCTAATAAACCATCATATGTGATATGCTCAAACACTTATCATCACCTCGCTTTCAAAAGAACCTTCTATACTGATCACCTTAAAGTTCACTGTGACATCTTCATCCTTAGTTTGAAAGTGAAAATCCGTCACGTCAGTGATTCGGTCATCATATGTTAGAGCATCCCTTATACGTCGTCTTAATTCCATTTCAATGTAATCGCTGTCTCGTCCTATGAGGTCATTTAACTCTGAACCATAGGAAAAGTCGTAGATGACATGCTGATAACGCCCTGTTTCCAATATCTTGAATACGGCTTGTTTGATAGCATCTAGCCCATCAATAACCCTATCTATTTTACCTTCTATAAGGTTTAAACCGTAGGTTTTGGATTTTGGTGTCATCAGGGTCATGTCTTCTTGTATCTGTATCCCTTGCATGGGTATCATATGGTCACCACCTTATCCAGTACAATGTAACGTTGTCCACCTTGTTCTCTTAAAAGAATAACTTTATCCCCAACTGCCAAGGCCGTATCCCCAGCTACTGTACTTGTTACTACTAAAAAGTCTTGGTCGAGTACAAACCGTTGGTCCACTTGTATCTCGAGAGGGGTTATGGCGATGACCTTGCCGTAATAAAAAGCTACGTTTTGACTGTTGTCCATAACCCCTTTGTTAATCTGTTTTAAAGCACCAATAAATTGCTGTGTATTGCTCATCTATATCACCTTCAATGTTAAACTCATGGTATGTTGTTGATTGCTAAATGTGTGTTTAGCGCTATCCACAATAAAGGGTTGTTTTAAGTCAAGTCCTGTAATGTCCACATAGATAGACGTGCCTGCTCGGACAGATAAATCCCCCATGCAATCAAGACTTAACCCCTTTACCACTCTGTTTTTAACAAATTCTAATTGCTTAGCCCGCTTACGAATCTGAGCATCGTTAAGCTTATCATTGACCTTTTCATAGTATTGGAGCAGTCCCCATTTGGATATGTTGCTGCTGTCCTTAACAATATAGACCTCCCGTTTACCTGTGTCTTTATTGTCTTTATACAGCTTGATTTTATTGTAAGTGTCCCCATCTATACTGCGCTCATAAGCGTAACTGTTTAATAAGCTGTGGTCACCAATGATGAGGTTTGACAACATGTTCTTAATATGACGAAGGGTTAGCTTACCAAAATCGTCGTATAGCACATACATGTCACCTGTATTAATCAGGGTATGATCAAGAGCTTTATACGTCATATCCAATAGGGTCTGCCCATCTTCTACCATCAAGGGCACGCTATAGCCGGTATCTTCCAGTGTACCTAATCGCAGGTTAAAGTCTGTAGCAATTTGCTGAAGGATTTCATGGGCTTTTTTATTTTTGAAGATGTACGTTTCCTTATTCAGCAAATAGCGTAATTGATCATAAGCCGTTATCCGTAGGGTATCATCCGTTGACCTGGCTATTTTGAATACATAACCGTAAAAAACAGAACGATTATCTTTTTTGAAATAAATAATACTCCCCTCACTGATGTCAAGTGCCTTATCTACAACTAAGGCGAAGGATAATTCCGAAGCCTTCCCGACCCTTATGGTATCCCAAGATAATTCTGTTACCAACTGACTGATGTCATGAATCGCCCCATTGCTTGTGTTCTGCATGATTAACTGTATCATCCTTACACCCCACTTCTTGGCATCTTTAATACTTGCCCTGGGTAGATGAGGCTGGGGTTTTTAATCTGGTTAAGTTCCGCAATCTCCTTATAAAGATTGCCATTCCCTAATTGTAATTTAGCAATTTTCCATAGTGAATCCCCTGATTTAACGGTATATGTTCGTGGAACGGCCTTGGTTATGGGTCTTGCCCCTTGGTAATCACCTATGATGGTCATGTTGCCTTGATTACCAGACAGGGTAATACGTCTCGCTCGAAACTCACGGTATTCCGTTAGGCTCATGGTGTAGAAGATATCCCCTACTTCCCCTGCTTTTTCATGAATTTCCAAGTCTTCCATGAGCCATAATCGGTCAATGGGATAGTAGCCGCCGGTCACTTTGAATGTGAGGACTTTATTTTTTTGTTTCCAACTGTAGAGCTTGTTCACATAATCGCTAGGATGTTGCAGCTTCCTTGTCATCACATAAGGTCCTTGTTCCAAAGGGAAAAAACTGTTGATGCTGAGCTTTAATAGCTTGCGACTGCCGGCTTTTACTACATCACCATATTGGTAGATGCTGTAGGTTTCGGTGTTGCCGGATTGGGTAATGGTGATTTCCTCAGGTCCTACAGGGAGTTGTAATTCTTCTTCGCTGTTATCTAACAGTCCTATATAAAATTGATACATTTATGCATACACCCCCTGAGCTGAATTAGCTACTTCTGTCACCAGTGCTTCGGTTATTTTGCCAAGGAGCTTATCCGCATCTGCGTTTTCGTGTAGGGTCATATCGCCCATGGATACTGTTGGTGTTAAGGTCACGAAGTTTTGAATCATTTCCCTTTCCGCAACTTCTCGCATAAGCTTGATATCTTCTTCTTCAATGTTGACATCATCGTTCATTTTATTGACTTGTACGCCAACGTCTTTTTTCTGAGTGTTGGTCCCTGCTTCTAACGTGCTAATGCCCAGCTTTGCGATTAATGCTTCTGCGGAAAAGTTTTCAATAGCACCTGCCATTGCCTCTTTTGCACCGCTTAGATCCACTTTACCTTTTCTAATAAAGGTACCTGTTGCTTCTGCCGCACCACTAAAATCAACACTTAAATGATCAAGCTTACCAATGCTTGCTCCCAGTAGATTCAGCCCATCAATGATGATGTTAACCCCATCAATGAATGGATTAACAAATATATTAAGAAATGTATTAATACCATCACCTGCAAACCGTATGATACCTTCTGCTGCTGACGCTAGACCTTCAATGAGACCATTAATGCCCCATTCAATAAAGTCAAAGAACTTGCGTGTAAGGTCTGCAACGGCTGTCCTGACAGGTTCCATGGTTGCGATGAGTGTAATAAAGGTCATAATCAGCAGGATAACTGCTTTGATAATGAGCATGGTTGGGTTAGCGTTTAGAACCGCATTAAGTCCTTTTTCTAATACAGTACGAACGGTATTGATGGCATTATAGATGCCTGTTGCGGCTGCTATGGCTAAGATGGCTGTTGCTACAGCACCTAATACAAATAGTACAATCTCAGCGTTATCAACCAATACACCAAATATATTGCTGATGACATCCATGATGGGTGATAGATAATCCAATAACATGGTTGCACCTTGAATCAAAGCCATGATGACTTTCAATATTATTTGAATCATTTTCTTAAAGGCGGGTCCATCCATGATTTTAGATATTTTGGCTAATGCTGGTTTTAACATGGGAGCTATTTGACTCCCCATGGATGACCACATATTTGACCATTTATCTTTAATACCCGTCATCATCTTACTGACTTCTTTATTTTTACCAATACCTCCTAGGATGCCTTTACCTATAGAGCTATTTTTAAGTGTCTTAAGGAATCCCATGGATGAGCCTAAGATTTTATTGGTAACACCGCCTTCTTTTGGTTTACCATATGTCTCTTGAAGCTTATTTTTGTAATTGGCGAATCTATCTCTTGTGTTTTGTATGGATTGACCTGCTCTGGATGTTAATGTCTTTCTTTTACTAGCATTATCATTGAGATGAATCCCTGCATTGTTATCTTTATTTGCTGTGTTGTCGTTGGCTTGACCTATGTTGTTGGCTTGGTCCATTACTTTCATGGTTTGTTCAATTTGATCGGTGTACCGATTGTAAACAACCATATTTTTTTCTATGCTCGCACTGAGTTTGGTTAACATGGTTATGGATTTATCCATGGTTGTTGTATCTGCCAATGTCTCACCACCTTATCTGTGTGATTTGTGATAAGCCTTCTTCTCAGCTTCTATATGAAGATCCACACTTGCCATGATGAAGGCTTTTTCACGTCTTGGTAATGCTAAAAAATCATGAGGGAGTAAATGTATTTTGTGGAGTAAATAATGAGCATAATTGGCTTCTCCATCTCCCTCAGTCATTAGTTTTTTGCCTGTTCTTTCAGATCTTCCAGGTCTGTATAGCCCGATAGGGTTTGAATCTGTTCGGCAAGGGTAGCGATTTCTCCTGGAAGCATCACCTTTTTGATGTAGTCCTCAGGTGTGACACAACCAACGCTTTTAATGCTCTGGGCATCTTCAAACTGAGGCTCAACAGAACCTTTTATGGCGATGAGACGGTTGAATTTACTCACGTCAAAATCAACTTTTCCTTTTTTTCCTGTACGCATACAGATTTTTTGAATCTCTGACATCTGGCTGTCTGTGATGGCACGGATTTTGAACTGAAGCAGTTCACCCTTTTCGTCTTTGAAACGCTTGGAAACGAACACGTCCGCCTGAATATCTTCAACAACATGATTGTTTAAAAAAGCTTGTAATTGGCTCATTATATACCTCCCTTTATCTAGACTTCGCTGAACTTATTCAACACTTCAATATCATCGAATGTAAAGCTGAGTTCTTCATCCAATACATCTTTGTCAATATCTAATTGACCGATGATAACACTGTCAATGTTACAATTCTTAAGGACAACGGTCTGTTTGCCTGCTGCACTTGCAGGGTCTTCATTAATGACTTGAATATCGAAGTATACGTCTTTACCCGATTTGACATAATCAAGCATGAGCTCTCTAAATTCACTGGTCATGTAGTAGATGGTCATACTGCCTGTGCCTTTCCATCCTGTTGCTTTACTATGGGTGGCACGACTGCCTAATACTTTGATTTCCGATTTGGTTTTTTCGATTTTGGCATCGATTTTTTTGATATAGGCCATTTCTTTCACCACACCGTTCAGTGTTTTGAAAACTTTTCCTTCTCTTCCAGATACGATGTCTTGTGCTTTGATTGTTGCCATATTACTTCACCTCCACAGTCATATACAGTTTTTCCATACCATCAACAGGTTGAGCGGCAATACGTACGACCACAACATCTGTTTCTGTACTGGCTAAGACTTGAACGTCTTTACCTGTGTCCAGATTGGTAATGGCATCCTGATTTTCATAGCGTTGTAAGCATTTGATGATTTCATTTTTCAAGAGGTTTCTACCATCTTCGTTATTGCTGATTTTACCGATAAAATAATCGTTGCCAATCTTGGTGATATCATGATTGATGGCATCTAAGGTACGCATGACTCTATTCTTTCTAAACAGACGTCCTTTGTCCGCGGTATACGTATGTAAGGTATTGATATCATACTCCACTCTTGCTTTGCCATCATAGCCCGTAAATAAGAAGTTACCAGCATGAATAGCATCTTCGATGGTTGTGTAGTTGTACTTATTATCCACATCAACTGCTCCATCATAGAAATCATAGGTTAACGATTGATTGGTGTTGGCTGCCGCAGTGGCTCCTGCTACCCATGCTGTTGCTTTTTTAGCATCGATGACAGTACCATCTTCTAATACAACACCATTTTTTACACTGATAATGCCTTCATAATCGGCACTGTCATAGTTCTCAGCTACAAGGGTTACTTTTGTCCCTTCATCATCACGTAATCGTCTTACCCATCCTTTGAAAGCTTCTTTGATGGCAGTATCTGTTACATCGTATAGTGCACATGTGTTAAAGTAATAAACTTCGATCGCATTACGATAAGCGGTATAAGCATTACCATCCACTGTGCCATTGACACCACCTGTAAGGCTTACGCCTGCTGTTGCTGCTAATACGCCAGTTCCAGTGAACGTCACCATGGCGTTATCTTGTAACTCATCTACTGCACTGACTAACAGCTGTTGATCCATAAGGGTTGTTCCTAAGTAGGTTGACACATTGAACTTGCTATCTTTTGCTTCAATGACTACTTTAAGATCATTACCTCTGGTACCGGTGTACTTAGCTGTTGCTGTAAGATTCCCTGTTATAACAGAGGCTTTTGTACCACCTGCTGCAGGGTTAAGACGGAAAACCAATACTTTCTCTGCCCGTTTTAGAGTTTCGTTAAGGGGTATTAGGGTATAAAGCTCTTCACCAAATATACCCCTGGTATCCGTCTGGTTGGTTACTTCTACTACCTCTTGTTCTGGACCAAAATTAAGGTCCAGAGGTATGGTTACGATACCTCGTTTTGCCTGTTCTTCTTGAATGCGTGTTTGTTGAAAGTTAATGTAGACACCTGGTCTAACTTTGTTCTGAGTAGTCCATGTTCCACCCATTTGTAAGCACCTTCCTTTCGTCTTCTTAGGTTATTACGTGTTATACCTCCATATGCTTATCCAACCTTTGCATGATTGGACCGGCTTCTACCGCTTCATGGGTAACCAGTTGTAGGTTAAAGGTATAATGCAATTGACCATCTGTTATGTTACTTGTTTTCTCGCCAGTTCTTAAGCGAATGCCCTCTAGGTCAACATAAGTCATAGCTTCGTCTAATTGATCGGAGATCTGCCAATAGATCATATCCCGATCTGCATCTTCCAAGAGGCATACAATGCCCAGCTGTATGTTTTTCATAAGGTTTTCTCTTTGATTCTGAGTGGTCTTTTTTAGACACTGAATCCTCAGAGCTGGTTTTAATAGATTAGCTGGGGTATCCTCTTCAAGGTACACATGATATGTGGGGTATAAGCTGACTAGCTTATCCTTTATCCCTTGCTTTACTTGATTAACCATTATTCTCCCTCCCGCCGTAATACACTTAATGAACTGATGTTGTCATGCATTACTTTTCTTGGTCAAAGGCTTGTTGTCCCTTGCCTGATTACATCTTACCATCACCCGACACGACATTAACACGACATGATTTCATTTTCCAGTTTCTTCTCAATCCGTTGTACTTGTCTGGTGGAGAGATAGATTTTCTCAGCAGTTTGTTCTTGGGTCATGCCTTTGACAAATCGGTAATAAAAAATTTGTTCTTGGGTACCTTCTAATTTCCCCATCAGAGCATCCATTTCTTTTTTCTCATCTTGCAACCGTCGTAGTTCATGATGATGCAACAAGAGATGCCCATCCAGAATCTTTATTTCTTTTAAATAGGTTTTATAGGATATGTTAGGGTGCTTGCTTTTGATTAAACGTTCCCTACCACTTTTGATTAATTGCATCAGTACTTCTTTTTCTTTTTCATATGATTGAATCCTAAGCTGTATAATGGAGATTTTTTTCGTCATATCCTCATATGAATGATATAAAATATGCATTTATCATCATCCTTTCATGAACATATATAGCGTAGCCACACTACTCATATTGCGTAATCGTTTTGTTAAAAAAAGATAAGCTTAGGCATGCATTGAATCATGATACCATCCTAAGAGCTTAACTGAAATATCGTGTATCTTGCTCATTTTTTCAAATTAAGCAAGAATGTGAATTGACATTTCGCAAAACGTGTAATATAATAGATAGAGAGTCCTTTTATTGTGTCATATCATCAACCAAGTGCTTTTTATGATGATCTTACATAAATGACGTTTTACCCATTATCTTATTGTCAAAAGATTAGTGTATACTTATTATATTACTCATTTCGAGTAATGTCAATAGCCAATTTGTTAATTAATATGTAAAGGAGGGACATGATGACTCTAGGCGAGAAATTAAAATATTTACGAAATGAAAGAGGCTTATATCAACGTGATGTAGCCCGCGCGTTGGATATGGCTATTACAACGATTTCAGGTTACGAAAGAGATGACAGACGACCTAACCCTGAGACACTTAAGCAGTTAGCTGATTATTATGGTGTAACCATTGATTCCCTTGTAGGCAGCTCTGACAACACCGTTGATACCTTGGAAGAAGAATTTCCTGAAGGTATTCAAGTTCTTCGCCGTGCGACGAAAGAATTAACACCAGAAGCTCGCAATAAGATGGTCAAGTTAATGAAGGCCTTTTTGGAAAATGAGTAATGCTTTAGGGAGGTCAAAAAATGCAAATACCAAAGAAGCCCCGATATGAATACGCAAAACATGTAGGACGCGATTTTATTAAGAGTCTGCATATTCATTCATACCCTATTGATCCCATTGATATTATCTACCGTATGGATTGGCGGCTGGAGATTGATGACTTATGTGGAGAAGAAGGCTATACGTTTTATAATACGAGAAATAAACAATATTGTATTGTCATTGATAATGGTCAGAATGTGAGTAAACAGCGGTGTAAGTTCACCATTGCCCATGAAATTGGTCACATTCTCATGAAGCACTATACAACTTTTGCTAGAAACACCCTGGATGATCATGCCTATCGCGTATTGGATATCGAGGCCAATGTTGTAGCTGGGGAACTCTTGATGCCTTATCTGTCCATTCATAAAAACCCAGATAAAAGCATTGATTTTCTTGCTCAAAAATACGATGTATCCTATGGTGCTATGGTCACACGTTTGAAATTTTTAGGGCTGCATCATTTATATGAGGGAACAAATGACACATCTGTGGCGTGTGAACACATAAGTTCTTATCATACGTAGCTATATAAATGGGGATATGGGATAATTCATTTCGCTAAACCTCATCCTTGAGCTTAAGTTCACGTGTATTATCCCACATCCCCATTTTCGTATGTTTATTTTTCTTTTGTAAATATATAGTTGCCGTGAGCGCAACCAAGTCGACGCACATCCCCTATGAATGTTATCCTGCCATCATCATATAGTGCGCCAGTAACCGTATAACTGTTATCATCCGTTACCTGTAGAACCCGATCACCTCTGGTTTCATTCATAAACCTAATGTGACGATCATCCATGATTTTATATGTGCCGGTGTAAACTAACTCCCCAGTTACTTTCTTATAACGACCGTCAGCATAAAAATCCATGGTGATGTTGATGTCATCCCCTTTTTCTTCTGGACATTTACCGAGCCATTTACCTAAGAGCATGTCCTCCACTTTCATGGATGGGTCTAAATCACCAAAAGGTGTGGTCTGAGGCAGTCTAGGTTCAATCTTGTCTGCTGCTTCTTGTTCCTCTATGTGTTCTTCTAATGGTTCATCTGAGTCTTGACTAGATTCTTCCTCTTGAAATAGGTGTTCCTGTATGCCCATTGCCTTAGGTTCTGGAAACATTTCCTTCCAGTTCCCCTCAAATGCAATGCCATAGGTATCACATAACCCTTGGAAATCCTTTTTATATTGTCGAAATGTGGTATTGGCTATGCCAAAATATTTTATTGCATGTTGTAATACTTGTCCATCATCTGTTGCTTGATAGTTGGCTATTTTTGTATGATAGGATAGCAGATTTTCTTCACTGGTAATGAGTAAATTATGGATGGTATCCAGTTCCCCAAAGAGTTCCTTCATACCTTTTATCTGATTGAGAACGTCTCTTTGTTTCGTTATAACCTCATCAGCTCTTGCCAAATCATCTAAGTGAGGTACCTGTATATTAGGGATACTATACCGTTCCAACTGATCTTCTTCATGATTAAAATACGGTATATACCGTGATTGCTTCTTTTTTAATGCCTTTAGCTGTTGCATGTATTCTATGATGACTGCTTTTTTATCGTCATCCATGATAACCATGGTTTCTTCTACTGGCGTGGCGGGTGTTACTGTCATGGCTTGTTTAACCATTTCTTCTTTCTTGGTTGTGCCTGATGTAACACTTATGCCTTCTGTTTCAGGGCTTATATTAGCTATATAATCTCGATTAAAACCGTAAATGGTTACTCCAAGAAAAATAAAAGAGCCAATAGCAGCGAATATGCTTAGTGTAATACCTATGGTAATCAATGTGTTTTTCATTATTTCCTCCAGTGGTTGCTTGCAATTGTTTCATCTATCTACATAAACAGTCAACAGTTGGTAGTATATACCATATTATCTTACTATATTATGTTCTATTTTTCAATTTGCATTTATACCTATATACTCCCCACGAAGGTCTTATACAATGATAATCAAAAAAAGAACCTAAGGACTAGATACCCAGCATACCATATGCATAGTCATTCACGTAATTTTAAGAAAATAGGATGCATATTCCTTAGATATATCTCTCTAATCCATTCTGGTTATGTCGTCTATTTACTCAGATTCACTGTAAGGTACTAAGGCTTAACATTCGCCCATATGGCTATTCTAAATGGTGCCTGAAAGGCATCCTGATTATAGCTCTCTATCACATAATTATGGGCAGTTTTGTATTTGTTTTCTTTGAACCACTTCTCAAAATAGATCATTGCACTTCTCAAGTTGGGTCCAACAGCTTCTTCAAAGCTTTCGTTGTCGTAGATACAACAGACGTACTTCCCTTTTGGCAATACCAACGATACCATATCATCAGGCATATCTTCAATATGGGTTACAACTGTTGCTGCTAGATAATGGTACCCATCTTCTTTATGATTATAGGATATACCAAATTCATGTCTTGGCTGAACACGATGTTTAATGGTGTGTTTTACTTGATGAAATTTCTCCCATGCCACACCAGGATTGTCAATACCCGTATCATGAATGCTAAAAGGACAAAAGATATCCACACCTATTAAAGAAATGGCTTCTTGTTCTCGTACCTGAATTTCCAATACCATATGATAGGCGACATATTTCTCGCCAATGTTTAATCGAGCATTTTGCAGCAATACATCTGGTTTATATACATGAAACAATGGTGCTATCTCTTTACGATAGTCACTTGGGGTCATCTTATAGGTTTCTTTAAATACACGCGAAAAATGTTCAGGGCTTTTAAAGCCACTTTTTTCTGCAACCTTGTTAACACGCTCTCCTTCCTGCAACCCAATGACGGCACAAGCTAATCGACGATATAAAATGTACTTCTCCACACTGTAACCTGTTGTTTCATGAAATAACCTTTGAAAGTAAAAACTAGATAAATAACAATGACTTGCTAAATCACTTATGCGTATCTCTTCCGATACATGGTCATCAATAAAATCTAACGCTCTCTTTATGGAATCTATTGCTTTCATTTAAACACCCCTTCCTGTAAGATAGGTATAGTTTAACATAGTACCGCTAAAAATCCATGACTCACAATGCTATTATTCAGCTAATCAACCACCGTCATGTATATTATTAAAGAAGCACCTGGCATACGTTATAGAAAAATTTGGATTGTATCAAGCATAATAAAAAAAGACCCTCAGGCCTTTTTTCTACTTTTTATTTAAAATCTGCTCTTTTTTATGAAGCAGTTTCTCATTGTATTTAAGGGATATTCTATAGGTAGCATAGCAATAACCTAAGCTTAGGCATTCAACAATCGGTATAAAAATGATAAGCGTATCCCATGGAAATCCATCCCTGCTTTGAAGAAGTGCTAGAATAAGCATGATGACAAACACGATGATGAATATGGTCCATAAAACGGCTTTTATACCAAGACGCTTCTTTTCATAGATGTAATAATAAGCATAGGATGAAATGGTTCCAACAACCACACCTACCATACTATTACTAATCAGCACATTCAAGATGTCCATCCCCGGGTTCATGATGATAGCTACGACGCCTACGATACAGCCTATCATGGCAGATATGATTGTATTTAAGATAATATCCATATATTTCATATACTTAATAAATTTCATATCCATCACTCCCTAAAAATCAAGCATCTCTTTGAATTGTTGCAGATAGGTTCTGGTGACATCCACTTCTTCGTCTAATCCCTCAAAGGTAAGCAGCAGCTTACTGTTAAACCATGGAATAATCCGATCTATTTTTACTATATTGACAATGTAGGACTTGTTAACACGGATAAAACTGGTGTTATCAAGTCGTTCTTCTAACTGATATAGTTTTTCTTTTATGGCATATGTGGTATCCTTCATTTTGCATGTGACGTCGTTGTTAACGGCTTCAAAATAATAGATGTCGTCATAAGCCAGAAGCTTTAATTCACCTTTACTATTTTTACCTGTAATGCGGTCTTTAACTATTTCTTTTTTATCAACAATAGCATCCAGGTAATCGATAAGAACATGTAAAGATTCCATGTCAAAGACAATGCCTATTTTCCCCTTTTCGAGAGTCAACCCTCTTTCAATGAGCCATACATCAGACTCTTCCCGAATATGGATATGACGGTTATGCAGCAATTCTTCAACAATATTTCTTATCTTTTCTGAGCAATGTAAACTGACTGTCATCATAAGCCCTCATCTCATGCTATGGTATAAAACATGGGTAGTTATAGTCTCTTATCATTGATAATAGCATATCCCATATGATCTGTCTATGACCTCTTAAGCCTCTTTTTTAGCTCCCATCCAATAAGATGCCATGACAAAGAAAACAATGGTGATGATGCCAAGAATGCTTATATTAAGCTGTTTATTCCATAGACTCTCCCCATAGAATAGAGCTTTGATGATATCATGAGCCCAGTATTGAGGGAATAATCTTGCCAACCTTTGCATGAACGCAGGCATCATATCAACAGGCCAGAAGATACCAGCTACCATGGATGAGAACATGACTACTACATTGGTTAGAATCTCCACAACGGTCACTTTTTTGACCACGGCTATTATAAAGAAGGATATGGCTATACCACAGAGTGCAAATAAAAGGAGGGTCATCACAATATCAAGGATAGGTATGGTTAATGCATCTCCTAGAATGACCATGACAGCGATGCTTAATAAAATCTGAATGAGTACTAAGCTGGATGTGGATATGAGATACCCGCCTATATAGTGTTTTGCTTTCAATGGCATGGATAATAACCGACGATATACCCCTTCAAGGCGATCTTCAACAGCCAAGTGACTAATCTTGATGCTGGTTAATAGAATGAAGTAAATAAGAATACCAAGTGCAAAGCTGATGTTATCCGGGTTATTATTCTCACTAATATACTGAGATGTGAGCTTCACTTCTTTTTTATTAAAAGCTTCGGTTAGGTCCTGCAATTTATCCGGGTCTTTTCCTGACCCAATATATAGCCCCCTCATATTGGAAAAATAGTGATTGTTCATTTGGCCTAATGTCTGGAGCGTGTCCGATTTTTGTAACCCGTACAGCTGAATGTTCACATCTTGATCTTTGTAAAAACCTTCTTCAAAGCCTTTTTCAATGATGATATACATGCTTATGTTCATATTTTGAATCTGCTGTTGTAAGTGGCTGATGGTATAGATATGTTCATCCTCACTGACCTGATCTTCTTGGTCCGTAATGGTGATGGGTACAATACGGTATTGGTCCTGCTCCTGCAAATATGTCATGTATTGACTGGATAAAAAGCTTTTGTCCTCATCAGCTACATAGACGGATATTTTACTGCCTGTATTACCTGTAAATAACATGATCGCTCCAAATAGGATAACAGGTAAAAGGATATAGATAAAGACGGCGTTTTTCTCTCTTAAAAACCGTTTGAAATTGTTATGGGCAAGTTTTAGAACAACCATTTATCGCACTTCCTTTCTATTAAATATCATGACGGCCGCCACTAGAAGTACAAGGGTTAAAACCGTGTTATAGACCAGCCCTGTATTAACCATAGCCGTATTACCACCATTAATTAGAGCAAAAGCACTTTTATTCTGGACGAAAAGGGGGGTATACTGAGCTATAGAATTCAATCCGCTGTCTACACTAAAGTCAAGAATAGGTATGATACCTCCTCCTAGAAAAACAACCACAGGGATAAAGGTGTTAAGAATGCCTATACCCTTATCCAGTTTCGTAAAATACGCTAATATAAAGGTTGATAAAGCGGATACCATCAGAACGCTACTGACGATTAAAAGGATTAACCGAGGTACATCTTCTCCGATATAGACATTCAGTAAATACTTATTAAATAGCAATAGAAGGATGGCTTCTAACAATAAGAACGCTGTGATGCTGACATATTTACTGAGTATATATGTGCTTTTTCCAATACCAGCTATACGCACTCTACCCAATAGTCCCATTTTTTTCTCATGATTAAATACAGGTAAGACCGTGGTGGTCACCCAGAACATCATGGCAAAGATATTGGCTATACCATAGTAATCCATGGCACTCATATCTCTGGTTATTTTATTAAATGTGTTGTAGGCGTTATAATCTTTTTGCTCATAAAAGCTGTCATAAACATCCTGCATGAAAGCAGGAACACCCTCTTTCTGAACCGTTTGAAGGAGATTATACTTCTCCACATAGAGATTGATAAATGTTTCAGCCAAGTCACTCTTAAAGGTTCTGTTCTTTGTCACAACAAATTCTGTATCCGATTTAATCTCAACAGCAATGGTAATGGTCTTATCTTTGACTTTTTGAATGCTTGTGGCCATGTCCTCTGTCACCTGATAGTTGATTTCCATATCCTCTTGCATCGTATTCAGAAAGGACTCAAAGCCTTGTGTCACTTGTTCATCTGCATGACTCATGTATTCAATGGTAATATCCTTAAAGTATTGATTGATATTATCTCTTGTTGGAAATTGAGATTTCAGAGCATTTCCAAGGAGTACAACCAGTACAATGGGTAAGACAAAGGCCCAAAATAAAACTTCTCTGTCTCGAAGGAAAATTTTCAAATCATTGGCTATAATTTTAAGCATGCTATCCCCCCTAATCTCTTAACGTTCTGCCAGTTAAGGACATGAATACAGCTTCAAGGTTTGGTGTTTGATTTTCAATATTGTTGACCTGCAACTTCTGGCTGACGAAATAGGAGACAATTTGGTCAAAGTTATGTGCGTCTCTATCCACGTGTATCCTTACCCCATTCTCTTCCAGATGAGCCGTTTGAACCCCTTGAATATCCAATAATTTATCCAATGGAACAGCATCCATTTTTTCCAGCGTAACAATCAATGTACGTCGATCACCAATACTGTCCTTTAGATTTTCTTTCGTATCCAGAGCAATTAATTTTCCATGGTCCATGATACCAACCCGTGAACAGATGGCTTCTACTTCTTCCATGTAATGGGACGTATAAATAATCGTAGAACCTTCTGCATTTAACGATTTAATGGATTCCAGAATATGATTTCTTGATTGAGGGTCAATACCCACCGTAGGTTCATCTAAGATGATAAGCTTCGGTGTATGGGCAATGGCACAAGCAATATTAAGTCGTCGTTTCATCCCTCCTGAAAAAGTTGTTGGCTTATCTTTTTTCCTATCTAGCAATCCTACGTATTCCAATGCTTTTACTGTCCGCTTATCCAGTTCTCTTCCACTAAACCCGTACAGACTACAGAAAAAACGTACATTTTCATAGGCTGACAAGTTCCCGTAGAGGGCAATGTCCTGAGGAACAAGACCCATCTGGCGTTTTGTTTTCACATAAGCTTTTTTAACGCTTTTCCCATTAAATAGAATGTCCCCTTTTGTGATATTCAACAGACCACATATCATATTGATTAGGGTTGATTTCCCTGCTCCGTTAGGACCTAATAAACCAAATATTTCACCCTCATGAATCTCAAAAGAAACATCACGAACGGCTTCTATACGTTCATATTTTTTAAATACATGATCTAATGTTAAAATTCCCATATTGATTACCTCCAATAAGATTAGTATTAACGTTTTATCGTTTTTTACTTGATGTAAGTATATAGGAATTTTCATGAAAAAAGTTGGATTTTGTGGTAAGATGCATAAATTGAGGCGCAAGATGCATGATGGTCTTTATAAGCTAGATTTACTTAAAAATATAATTTACTTTCTAAAGCTTCCAATGTCTGTTCTGTCATTTTATGCATGGCTAACTTCTTATCCCAACTACTTGATATGTCATTGGTATGTAATACCCCATCTGGACAATTGGCTATGCATCTAAAACAAGCAATGCACTTGTTATTAGCAATACCTGTATGCATATCCATTGCATGAACAGGGCATAATTGCTGGCATATACCACACATGGAGCAGCTGTTAGCATCTCTTGTTGGCAGTTTTGTTATAAGACTAAACCTGTATTTTTCTGCTTGATCTAATTGGCTTGCATCATACATTGGCTTTTCAAAATCGTCAAGCTCAACTGCGTCATGGTCAAGAAATCGTCTTACCGTCTTCATTGCATAATCTTCTGCAACTTGGAAATCTAAATCATTGGGGCGATTCGTAACGGCCGACCAGCCACTGTAGTTAAATGTATGTGCACCTAAAAATTCAGCTGTAGACACTAAAACAAAGTGTTGGTCCTCTAATAATTGTTTTATAAAATAATGCGCAGGGTCCTTACCAAATCCTCCATACGTAAAGAAAACGGAACATCTCATGCCTTTGCCGTCCAGTGTTCTTAACCATTCTCTACAAATACGTGGCGCTCTCATGGAGTAAATGGGAAAACCAAAGCATACAGCATCGTATTGTTCAAGGGATAATCTTTCTTCTCTGGTTGAATGGGATGTGATGTCCAATATGGTCACCGATATGTTATGTTCTTTTAATTTTTTATGTATGACTTGGGCTATCTTTCTGGTATTACCTGTAGCTGAAAAATATGCTAGTAGAATATGTTTCCGTTGTTTATTCACATTTGATGGCATCTAATTTCCCTCCATTTTTGATTCTTATATTTGAACATATTGTATCTTTTACACAGTAATTTTGAATAATGCGTATTTATAATGATTGTCATTATCAATATCTTAATTTTATTAAACTCTACTTATTTGTAGAATTGTTCTGACCTGATTAATCATTCAACGTATCTCTGGTATACGTTTAAAGGTTTTTAATAGCGGATACCTACATATGTTTATCCGCTATTTTATTAGCTTTTTATTTGTGTTTTTGGCTACCTTTTCAATTAGAGTTACATACTTTTCAATTATTTTTTTCTTCTTATTATCTCGCATACAGGTATTGTATACCAGGTATTCGTCTATGTCAACTGTGTTTTATATATGGATTACTACGCTTATACATCCATTATTTTGTTAAGACACATTAATTATCCCTCAAATTAACGGTTACTTTTGATTGTGTCAAATAATGCTGATTTATCAATATAACCGTAAAATCCTTATGACACTTATGATTAATAAAAAAGTGGATAAGCATAAATAATGCTCACTTTATTTCATTTTGGAACATATACTGTAATGAGCATGTCTTACTAATAGCCAGAGTATCTTATAAAAGCAGGGAAATCGTGTATGCATGGTAATCATGTTACAGGCACAGAGGAATGAAGCGTTAATTTAGGCAGCTCGATATTAACTTATGTAGCATATAAACGGAAGAAGTCAGGTTGATTAAATGCGTTAATCAACCTATTGAAACTCGGTAATTGGTTAAAATAAGATGGAGGGAAATTAGATAATGTCAGGATACATTAAGCAAAATGGAGACTATTATAAAAAATGTAGTTACGACAACAAATGTGACTGCTATCAAAACATGTCTTGTGGCTGCGTAAAAGATAAAGATTGTGCAAAATGTGAAAAACTTAGCCCATGTCCTAAAAAAATATTATTAGAATGTGGCACGCCTGGTGGAGAGATGATGTTTACTGCTACTGGACAAACATTTGATGCTGCTCTTGTTACCGTTGACACAGCTTGTTTCTGTAAGCCTTTAACAGAACTTCAATTCTCAAGTCAAGTTAAAGCAGTATTACAACCATTTGAAGATGTTGATGCTCCAGTAGATGCAGAAATCGTACTTCGTTATGATTTGATTTGTAGACGTAATGGTGGAAGCGATATCGTAATCGGCAGTTATACCTTTAGAAGATTTTTAACTGCAACTAGCGTAGTAGATACGACTCAGTCATTAGAAACAACCGATACATTTACATTTAACAAATGTATCAGCCCAACTGCTTGTCCTGGATGTATTGATTACTTTGTTAGAGTAACTGCTACAACAGTAAGTGTTGCTAACTTAACAAACAATGCCAGCGCAACTGTTTCCATGGGTCAACTTGTTGCTAAAATTCAAGATTGCTAATGGTATAGGCATCCATATAAAAACCTTCATCTAGATGAAGGTTTTTATATGGTGTCATGCTCTACTGTATAGGTCATGCATTAAACTGAATATCAATTTGTTTATCTTCTTGTAACTTAATTGTAATGCTTTCCTTTTGTATGACAACATCCCGCACATACCCCAACTCAGGCTTTCCCAGATGCCCTTCAATAAAGCTTCCAATAACATGTTCACCTGGTTCAAATTCTGATTTTAATGTTGGCAATAGTGTCCTTGGATTCATGATGTTCGTATTACTAGCAGGATAAATGATGACAGGTTGTTGGTTGCCTGTTAAGTCAATGACCCCAGAATAATCACTTTCTGTAATGGCGTATATGCCATTTTTTACTTGGACTGTTTCAACTGCCTTTTGCTTATGTTTACAGGTTTCTAGACCAATAGCAAACCCACCTTCCGCAGCCATGATGTGCCTATCTGTTTTTATCCGGTGTATTCGAATATGCCAAGGATATCCCATAACAATGTACGAATCAATACATACGTTACTATAGGGCTTCCATTGCATGTGCATGATGGACTCGTCTATCTGAATAAACGTGGAACGATCTTTATGACGGTAATAGGTCCCATCTTCAGATATGGCTAATGTATTATCATAAGCTCCAAATGCAAGATGTCTATGACTACGAGGTACAGAAAATCCAAATAACGTTGAATAGACGAATTTTTCATATTTACATTCCACATGAACATGCCCATTGGTATGATAACTTCCCCCATTATAGGCTAATAGATGCTTTCCATGTGTATCTCTTTTAATGATGAGTCGAGGAGCCTCTTGAACAGAAGCATCTTCTAAGACCGGTAACGGCTCTTCTTCCACTTTCCAAAACTCATGATCATGAGGCAACGTAAGAAATGCCAATGATTTTAGTCCCCAGTATACCGACCCAGGTGAAATGTAACCTTCGACCAAATAGTGGTTCTCATAGGCATAACCGATTGTTAATTGACCTCTTCGGTCATATATGGGTTGATTGTTCCACCATCTAAAATGTCTTAAAATGATACCCTTAATGACACCAAGACTAAAAGGCAGTTCAACATCGGATACGACCAGCATAGACCAAAAACCTACTTGTGCATAGCGATAAGTTAAACTGCGTCCATAAGGTAGACTTTCTCCACTAGCGGCAAACCAATAGATAAATTGTTCAGCGAATGCTACAGCACGTTCTTCATATCTTTTTGCCCGCTCAGGGTCCTTTGATTTCATATATTTTGCATAGAACAGACCGTAAAAATGCATGGCAAAAGGGATATAGTAATCGGCATGGGCTCCATTCACATCCCCATCTCTATACCAACCATCTTGCAGGTAGTAATGATCCAAGTCCTCCAAATACGCTTCCATTTTAGTCCGGTCATAAGGTACCCCTAATGATTCAAGGCCAATGTCCACCATGACTCTAAAAAATTTCCAGTTACAGTTGTAAGCTTCACACTCATTGGTTTGATTTAACCATGTGATGAGGTTCTTTTTTTGTTCTTCTGTGAGAGGGTCATAGATGCATTCTCGTCTTAATACAAACGCATAACCTATAGCCGCCATCTCTACAATCCGCTGGTCGTAATCGCTAACCACTCCAAAATAGCTGTCATGAGCAGGATCTGTTCCCACTATAAGTCCTCTACGTATTCTTACCCACCATTCATGGTCAGGACCCATGTTATCATGTACAGCAAGTCCCCATATAATGCGAGAGAACCCTTCTATTCCGCTAACTTCATCCCTAGCACCTGAACAAGTATTACTTAAGTGAAGTCTCGTCCCATTGGCCACAAATGCCTCCTCAAGGGGTCGCAAAGTTTCCATTAAGAAGTGTTCAAAATCACTTTTTGACTTCAGGGGGTTTTGATAAATTGGCAAATCAAAATTCTTCATACTTACCTCTTTTCTATGTACAGCTGCATTGTCTTGTATATAATATTTTATTATATTTTAACCTTTTATTAGGTGTACAGCAATACCTTTTATAGAAGACGTACAAAAGTGTATGATTGTTTTATGGGTAAAGGCTTCACATCTTTTAATTTCTTATCAGACATTCATAGATATCATCCCGTATGTCCTCTGTTATTTTTTGCTGATTGTTACCCAAAATAATTATCTCGATATCTTTATCGGGGATATTGTACATACCTGTAGTAATACCTGGCCCTCCTCCTGTATGATAGAAAACTTTTGAACCATCCTTCATATATGAACGGCTCAAACCATAGCCATAATATGCACTTGATGTTTTTACCTTGCTATTATCATTGAAAAGCATATCATGATCCAATGCACTACAAAATGTATATAAATCTTTTACTGTGGAATATAAGCCTCCTGCACTATACAGATTCGATAAATTAAAGAAGTTAACTTCTATGATATTGTTTAGTGCATAGCCCCTGGCAAGGCCTTTAACCGAATTTGGTCGGGCTTCATATCCCGTATTCTCTAGCCCAAGAGGTTCAAAGATATGTGTGGTTAAATACGTGATATAATCTTCATTAGAAACATGCTCAATTATTTTTCCTAGCAAAATATAATTTGTATTGCTATAGTCAAATTCCTGTCCAGGCTCAAATAGTAGCGATTTATCTTGATATGTTGATAGAATTTCCTCTGGGGATATATCACTCATGAAATATTTAATATAAGATGAAACGGAACCATAATAATTAGGTATACCCGACGTATGATTGAGGAGTTGGTGCACCGTAACCTCTTCCCAATTTTCATATTCTGGAAAAAATGCGGTTACCTTATCATCTAGATTAATCTTATTATTTTGATTTAACTTCATGATAGCTAATGCTGTAAACGTTTTAGAAATGGACCCAATGAGGAATTTTGTATCGGCTTCATTCTTTCTTTTACCCATGTATCGTTTTGAATAACTATAGCCCTCATGAAACAAAATGGTGTTATCCTTGGCAACTAAGATTGTTCCACTAAACTTATTGTTTGTCACATAGCCTTTCATCATCTTGTTTAATGTAATGCCTAATTCTGTTTTGTTTTGTTCGGTAAATGTGCTCACATACATATTATTACTTATTTGAAAAATACCTGCTATGAGTAGCATGACCAGAATGATAATCATAATTTTCTTTTTTTTGCTCATCTTAAATGAACCTCCCATTTATCTTTTTATGCTTGGTAACGCCATGCATTGTACCTGAATTTTTTTCAAAGATAAATGAGAAAGTGGGCTTAAAAAGCCCAAAAAAGGTGGTTGGGCATATAGTCCCATGGCTCAATGATACTGGATTGACGCGATCTTGTCAGTTTTTTAAAAGACATATTAATTCAAACCTGGAATTAATGTCTAATTTCTTATAAATATTATAAACATGGTTCTTGACTGTTTTTTCTGCTATAAATAATGTAGCGGCTATATCCTTATTGGTCTTACCACTTAATATCAAATCGATAATTTCTTTTTCTCTTTGGGTAATCTTATATTTCTCAACAAAACCATTATTTGAATACAGCATTTTATCAAGTGTCGATGAGAAAAAATACTGCCAGCCATATTTTATCAGTAGGATATTTAACGATATGTAAAATAAAGGAAGAGGGTTAAAATTATTTCTAGAGAATCTTAGTATGATAAATATAACGACAAAAACAGATATCAATATGCTGATTCTTAACCCTGCATTCTTTTGTGTATCGTTTAATGAATCTTTTTTTGAAACAAATAAAATGCAATGGATGGCTAGTAGAATGTATAACTGCCAATAAAAAAAACGATACCCCATCCAGAACATATGGGTAGGCATAAAAGCAGATATAAGAAGGAATACCATGGGCATAGCTGCAATAACATACATGAGCAAGCTGTAATAAATTGACGTTTTCTCGTAGATCAGCCTAATCACTAAGAGCATAATACCAAGGGTAATGAAGCCAATGGCGATTAATTCTACATATGTAATCACCCTATAACTCTCACCTAAATAACGTATAGCAAATAGCTGTGCAGTATGGCATACGACCATGACAAATGTTGCTAAATATGAAACCAAAAAATATTGAACATATTTATTGGTTGTTTTTTTATAACTCAATATGAGAATGATAAGTGTATTAAAGCTCGTTAGAATCGCGAATAAATAGTACAAAAACTCCATATGTGTATAGATTGTAACGTCCATGTGCATTGATGCCCCCTCGGTCCATGATGAATTATTGTCATGTTTTATGCTACACTAGTCAGCTGGCTTTATCAAGGATTACTTCATAGATTTCTCCTCTTGATAGAATAAACAAAAAAGCATGCTTTAGAAAACCGTTTAATTTTCTAAGCAATGCTTTTTATGGGATGATTAATCGTTATTGGAAATCATTTTGTCTAATCTCTTTTTTACAGAGGCTTAACTGGCATATAGATATCTACCAGATGCTTCTTTTCTGGATGGGTATTGGGATCGTTTCTGTAGACTTCAAAACATTCACCATCATTGGGTTGATAACCACTACCAGGCAGCCATTCTGCATAGACATAATTCCAAGCTTCCCCGTATTCACTGGCATCAATTTCAAAATGACCTATGGCGTATTTTCCTGAAGCGATGGTCATCTTTCCAATGTCACCGTCTACTTCTGTGTCTTCTGGAACAACCAAGCATATACTGGTTCTTTGCTTCTCTTCTTCTGTGATGTCTGGGTTATCATGGTAAATGGCTAAAAGCATCATGTCCTCATTAACCAATCCCCGTACTTGTGCCCATGTCATTAATTTACCAATGAGCTGTTGGTACATGGTGGCATTGTTCTTATAGGGTCCCATATGACGTACATAAATTAATGGCATCTCCTCAATGACTTTTACTTCTACATTTCCTTTTACTGACATGTTATTATACCTCCAATTGTTATTTGATACACTTTCATTATAGCTTGGAGGTACGCTGTGGTCTTTTCTATCCTTGCTATCTGGTTTGCTATTCTTGCTATCTACTTTGCTATTCTTGCTATAAGTTAACCTGTATTCTGTTGCACTCATGCCATAGAACTTTTTGAACGAACGAGAGAACATGGATGAGTTGGTAAAACCAAATTTTAAAGCTATATCTGTAATGGGTTTCTGAGGTTTATGGAGCAAGTAACTGGCAACCTTCTCTATGCGTACTCTGTTAATATACTTATACAGAGATTCATTCACAATACTCTTAAAAATACGATGAAAATGAAATTTAGAAAATCCGGACACTACAGCTAATTCTTCTAGTGTAAGGGAATCAGCTATGTGGTTTTGTATATAATCTTGCACATGGTTAATGCGTGAAATATATTCTTGACGTATTAATACATTATCCGTATTATGCTCCATAAAATCCCTCCTACAATAATTTATTTTATCCTAATGTTTACTACCTATCGTTTACCTACACCATGTGTCCTCGTTAGTATTGTTGTCGCAAACATGCTGTTATAATCACATTCTTTTTGGCTGTGCATAAACTATAGTGAATATATTCCCGTTACCATGTCAACAATCTTAAGAGTATCGGTTTAAACACAAACTCATACATAGTAAAGACTGTAATCCAAACTCTTGGAAGGTGTAGGATGATGAACTATTGCACATTAATTTGTGACATTAAAGAATCGAGAAAACTTAAGAATCGAGAAGCGGTACAATATCAAATCATCGACATGTTAAACAAAGCCAATACACGCTTTAAATCCGACATTATATCACCCTTTCTGATCACCATTGGTGATGAGTGGGAAGGTCTTCTTAAGCATCCATGTGACTATAGAAAGATACTCTCTTTCTTTCGTGAGTGTATGCCAGGAGTACGTTTTTATAGCGGTATTGGTATTGGTGATATTAGCATTCATAATTTTAAACTGCCTGTAAATCAATTAGATGGTCCCTCATTTCATATCGCACGACAGGCCATCAAATATGCAAAGATGCATGATTTACCCGTTGTTGTGCTATTTGACGACTGGAATAATCTTTAATGTATAGATCAGCAAACCACCTATTAAGGCAAATAAAAAACTAATCAATGTACCGATAATAAAATACTCTGCAAACACGTCTTTATCTAATTTTTTGAATCGGACAATGGTCTTTGTGGCTAATACAAACCCAACCATACTGGGTTGCCCGATGGCTACAACAAGCATGATAAACAAGCGTTCCATATACCCGATGAGTAGCCCACCATGTTTCATGCCTTTATCATATGATTCATTGTTCCCCTCTAATTGATCCAATGGTTCCAGTTCTTGATTATCTTCAAATAGCATCTTGATGAGTGTGCCTACAGCAAAAGTAGTGATAATGATGATGATGCATACCATTAGAAATTTGTCCATTGTATCGAGATTATTTGGGAAGCTTTTATATAATGTATGGATGGCGATTGTTATGACGTCTGCTCTAAAGCGAGCGGTTATCAGGATGATAAGCAGCACATGTAGAAATTGGTCTGCAATAAAAAGCGTCAGTCCTCTTAGTTTATCACGAAGTTTACCACGTGCCTTAAGTTCTGACTTGATCACATCAATCACCATATGACTTACAACAATCCCTAATGTAGTGATTATAAATATAGGGATTGGGTATTCCGTATAACCAAATAATAGGACATATAAAACGATTATAATGACCAGGTGTATGGTCATATGTCTGATGTTCCCTATCCATCTATCACGTTTCTCTTTGCTAAATCTTAACCCAATGACTTGGTCACTTTGAAAGACAAAGTCCCCAAGAAAATGGGCAACAACATAGAGCAATATTATTTTATTCATTGCATATTTCCTCTCTCAAGCGGATATATAACCCAATCATGGATTCAATCATATCATCGTTATTTTTTATCACAAAATAATGGGCGTCATTTAACTTCTGACTAATACTGGCTTTGGAAGTATTTTTATTGAACTTCATGATCTTGTTATAGCTGTTATGTTGTTTATACAGTGTAATGATATCTTGCTGTTTTGCTGTAATTTTACTCTTCAACACTTCGTTGTTTTCAACGAGATTGTTGATGATGTTCATGAGGGTAATGGGTGTTGTGTCATCAATACTGGTTGTTTCATCAATACGAGTTGCTGCAATCTCACTAAAGGTATCGTACCTATTATTAACCATAACCGGTTTTGCATTAAAGAAGACTCTATTCTTTTTACTATGTATATAATCATTATAAAAAACATTTTTGTTTTTAACAATTTTGATTGCTTCTCTCGCTAAAATAAAACATTCCCCATCCATTTTACGGGTATCACTATATATGGCTGTGCTTATTTCACCTATACCAACACCTGCATAGATGTTAATATGCGCTTTCTTGAATACTTGTTGCAATTGATCAATGATGAAATAGGTTTTTTCTGGTTTTTTCAATACAGCCTGCCATTCATCACCTAATGTTAGGGTCATTGGGGATAATAACAGGGACGTGTATTCTTTATTAAAGTCATCAACCATTTCTAATAATTCATCTTGTATGGTTAATCGTTGTGATAATTTCCTAGAGTTTACCATATCAATGTTAATCACACTATAAATCATGGACATCATCCTTAGTTAATATTGTTATTAAAGTTTCAATAAACATTTATTTCATCTTTGATATTACCATTCTGTTGATTGACCTGTCAAATATTGCTAGAGTGTTTTGACGCAACATCTAGGAAATGTCGTGTGTTAGCCCATGTTATATTTTAGTTAAGATAATGGCAAGGTCGTGAAATATAATGAGATAAAATATACAGCATATTTTTAGTAATGAATTTTGCTAAAAAATGGTATAATGGTGTATGAACGACTAAAGAAGAATCTAATGATGATTAATAGCGTTAAGAAAGGGAGGTATATATGGATTACCAAGATTTGATAACTGGAATGAAAAGATGTGGTTCAACTGAACATGATATTTGCGTTCATGGAATAGGCATAACACCTGAACAGGTTCAGGAAAATGTCATTATAGCCCCATGGTGGGAACCCTCCATACTTCCAGGTCTGGGTACAGCAGACTTTTTAAGTGCATCAGAATATTATCATATTAAAGCTTGGCATATTACTTCTGGTTCACTGAATATGACGTATATTAAAACGGGAATAGGTGCTCCTGTTCTCATGGATACCCTCTTGTCCTTAGGCGTCACAGCATGCAAAAAAATTATTTTTATTGGCTCTGTTGGTGCTTTAGATGAGACCATTGGTATCGGTGATATTGTGATTCCCTATGATACCATTTGCGGTGATGGAGCCTCTCGTTACATTGCTTCTGATTTGCTTAGTAAGGGCGATGTGTTTGGTGAGAAAGTATATCCTGATACCTACTTATTTAATAAAGCAAAAGCAATCACTGAATACCTATGCAAAGCAAATGGTGTTAAGTGGCACATTGGAAAAACGTTTAGCATCGATACAATATTTGTCCAATATGCTCATATCGATGAAATCTTAGGCATGGGATGTAATGTCATTGAAATGGAAACTGCTGCTGCTTTTAGAGCTGCGGCTCTTGCAAATATTCCAACGGTTGCTCTCTTTAGCGTTTCTGATAATACAGTCATTAATAAGTCTTTAGTTAGTGGCCGAACCACACATGAAATGAATTACAGAAAATATGTTAGGCGTGAACTTTTTCCGAAGATTATATTAGATATTTTTAATGATGTGGATTACATATAGTGGGATTAGTATATACTAATTATATAACCATTGTCCATTATCCGTTAAACGGTGATAGAATCATATTGATGTACAAAAATAAAGGAACAGTCATTTTTTGTCTGTTCTCTTTTTAATGCAATTATGTACATCTTTATTGACACACTATTTTTTTGTAGGCCTTTATAAAAAACCATTCATTATATTCTTAATAACATCACTATTGGTTCTAAAATGCGTTGCTTTCCAAACAAAAAGAAACTTTTTCTCAAATGTTACCGTGTATTCATAACTAAGTTCTTCTGCTTCATCCAGTTCACCATAATCATGTTCATGAATCACTTTAAAGTAACCATTTACTTCAACATTTACTTGATCCTCATCAAAATTGATAATCTTAGCGCTTGATCTAGTAGGATATATTGTAAGTGAAAGACCTTCATTTGGTCTCCTTCTATGTTTTAGACTCTCAATTATT